>CAZFGP010000068.1:0-21775 GCA_964518685.1 uncultured Terrimonas sp. | reverse complement strand
TAGTGTATTCTGCTTTGTTGCACCTGAGTGCAGGAGGAATTTTAAATGCACCCTTTGATAGAAACAAAGACGTGAATGAACTACCTTTCAATTTGCCGTTGCCATAAAAATGTAGGAACTGTTGCTCATACATAAAGGGTATTTTAATGGGGTATCCCCGGGCTTTAATTAAAGAGAAAACTATTTCTTCTTTTTCCTGTATTGTTTTTTCAGATCAATAATTTCAACTTTTCTGAATTCTACAGGATGACTCTCACTCTGAAGAGCAATATATCCGCTACTGAGTAATTGTCCGTCTTTTTTGACAGCAGGATCAAAATTACTCACTGCACCGCCGCCTATCTGAGGTTTTTCATATACCAAAACAGTATCTCCGTTTACAATATGTTTGATGATAGAATCGCCTAAAACAAGTACTTCTGCCCTAACCCATTCCTCATTGCGAAATGTCTTTGATTTTGAATTAATACAATGAGGGGTAAATAATTTCCCATCCATTTCAACGTTTGTACCCGGCGTACAAAGATTGCAGGTAGTTCTTTCACCTGTTGCATCTCCTCCAAGTAATTGATCTTCGATGGAAATAGGAAAATCCTGATCTCTTAACATAGTGGATGGTGATTGGCAATGGAGCATAATGCCGCTGTTTTTATAAGCCCATCCCGGGCCATCATGAATCTGTTTGCCAACAAACCGGTATTCCACCCCAAGCAAATAATAGGAATAAGGCTTCTTGTAAAAAATATGCCCGAATTGTTCCTTGAAGTCGGTATACTGATCATATGACACTATAAGTTTTCCATCTTCCACCCTAAAGGTATTGCCATAATTATCATTGAGTTCATGCCCCGTAATCTTTACCGTCCAGCCCTTTAAATTTTTGCCATTAAAAAGCTGTTTCCACTTTTTTTTGGATTGAGATGAAGCGGTAAGTGTAGACAGTGCGAGGATGAATACCAGTACATTTTTCATCAGCGCAAGTTAGTAAAAAGAGAGAAAACTGACATAGCTAAAACTATTCCTCAGGCAAGGAGATGGTCTTCTCAGGATTTGTAGCCTGATGCAAAAGGGCGGCAGATCTTATTTTATAAAAAGTTTGTTTGCAGGAACCAGTTGCTTAACCATTCCTGGACCTTTGTAAAAAACACCGAGCCAATATCCACCAATCCCATTAAAAAAATCAACGCGTATCTTGTGTCGTCCCAGAGGCAAAGAAATGCTGCCCCCGCTTTCCATTACACCATGACTGCCATCATTTTCTACCACCAGCTTATCATTGATGTATAATTTACTTCCGTCATCTGATTTTGTGAAAAAGCGGTATTCTCCGGGTTTATCAATTTGCAAATAACCTTCGAAAACCAGCCCGAAGGTTGGGTTGTCTTTATCCAACAAAGGAGTAATGATGTCTTCATCTGCGGTAAACTCAAAGCTGTTCCATGCTTTTGATGGGGTTAAAGAAGAAAAGGAAGGTAACTTTTCCCAATCTTTACCTTTAAAAAACGACACCTTGAGGCCGTTGTCAAGCCCTGTTTTGACGAGCCTGAAGTAGGCACTGGAAACCGTGCTTTCATGTCCTTTGTCATCAATAGCAATGGCCTGAATTGCAGCGGTGCTATCAAGGGTAAAAGGTTCTTTGTAGATCGGTGACAGACTATCCGGCATATCCCCGTTTACCGTGTAATGAATGGTATAGTGATTGGGCTCCGCACTCATTTTTACCGTTGCGGGTTCGTTGATGTATAAGCCACCGGCGGGTTGGTTCATAACGCTTTTTGGAAAAATAACCGGCGGGGTGATGATTTCCTTTCCCAGCCATAGGTTTGCAGGCTCTTCGAAACCTTCAAAGGCGGACTTAACAGGTCTTCCGATCCAGGCATAAGGAGGGGTGAGATGAAAAGCAAAGGCAATGGTGGCTGCCAGATCGTAGGTATATACCTGCTGTTGAATTTCATATCCCTTTTTGATGTCTTTACCCAATAGGATCATTGCAATCTCTGCCTCTTCAGGAGTGGGTCCGCCATGTCCTTTTCCTTTGCCGCCATGATCGGCAGTTACTATCACCAGGGTTTTTTCTGCAATACCAGATTCTTTAAGGCTGTTGAGTATCTCACCAATCAGGGAATCTGCTTTGGCTACAGCAGCATAATATTGAGGTGTTCCGTGCCCGTAATGATGTCCTGCATGATCTACATGATCAAGGTGTATAAACCCGAAGGTGGGTTTTCTGGTCTTTATATACCCCGTGAAATCTGCTGTTGTTGAGTCCTCGGTTGAAAAAGTCTTGTCATAATTCACTGCCTTTTTCTCAAACAATCTTCCGAAACCATTCCAGTTATATACTGCACCTATTTCGGCTTCGGGCATTTGTTCGCGAACGATCCCAAAGATGGTCGGGAATATTCCTTCCTCACCCGCTACAATAGGAGGCAAAGAATGATCGTCTCTTTCCCATCCGTTGCTAATAACACCGTGCTGCTCAGGCCCGGCACCCATAATCATGGAAGCCCAGTTCTGACTGCTTGAGGTGGTTAGTACAGTACGCACTCTCCATTTAACAGATCCGTTTTTAATCATACTGTCCATTACCGGAGTGGAAGCATTGCGTATTCCGTCCGGACTCATGCCATCCACACCTATCACTATCACGTGCTCAATTCCTTCAGGGAATTTTTCAGTTTTTTGTGTTTGACAGGATATCAGTACGAAGAGGATAAAGGAATAAAAAAGAATTTTCTTTCTCATGATAAAGAAGTTTTAAATACGGTAAAATGGGTTTACGCAGGTTGAATGATAATCGTAAAAATAAGAATCAGGATGGTTTAATCTAACTAACCAAGAAGTTAAGTAAGACTAAAGGTATAAAAAATATCAGACATAGATATTAAAATTTGGAAAGAGTATTTTATAATGAACACGGCAATCGAAGTGTCCGGCAAATTCGCATCTAACTATGATTATAATTTCATGGCAGCCTATACCGCCTGCCAGGAGAATGGCTTCCCTCTCCTCCGGATTAGCGTTTTATTTCTTGATTGAACATTGAGGAGCAATTATAATCCATTGGAATAAAATGAAGGGAGCATTGTGATGAGGATCTATGCAGAGCCAAAAATCAGGGTGTATTCTATTCGGGCACAACAAAATATCCTATCTTCCCTGCCGTTACGCAAATATTAGTTTTTAAAAATGCTGATAAAAAATGGAGAAAGAAAACAAGCGGGTAAATTGGAGATATCAAACGAATGTTTATGAAGTAAATCTTCGTCAATATACACAGGAAGGCACCTTTAACGCATTTTTGGGAGCGCTTCCCCGGTTGAAGAGAATGGGAGTGGAAACCTTATGGTTTATGCCCTTGACGCCTATTGCAAAAGAGAGAATGAAAGGCACGATGGGAAGTTATTATGCCTGTTCTGATTATACGGCCGTAAATCCGGAGTTTGGAACCCTGGACGATTTTAGAATGCTGGTTCAGCAGGCACACAAAATGGGCTTTAAGGTAATCATAGACTGGGTGGCTAACCACACCGGATGGGATCATGTTTGGACCCGGACGCATCCTGAATATTACGAAAAGGATGATAATGGAAATTTTAAGGCTGCCTCAGGGATGGATGATATTATTGAGTTGGATTTTACCAATCCCGATTTGGTAAATGCGATGATTAACGCTATGGCATTCTGGATAAAAGAATGTGATATTGATGGTTTTCGCTGTGATCTGGCCTTTTGGGTAGAACTTAATTTCTGGGAAAAAGCACGCCCGGCGCTGGATGCCATCAAGCCACTTTTTTGGTTAGGGGAATTTGACGCATTAGATCATCCTGAATATCTGGCAGTTTTTGACGCCTCGTACACCTGGTCGTGGATGCATAAAACAGAAGATTTTTATAAGAATAACCGCGATATTCTTTCTTTGAAAGATCTTTTACATAGATATCTGAAGACTTTTATTCCGGGAACAACAGGGTTATATTTTACTACCAATCACGATGAAAACAGCTGGAATGGTACTGAGTATGAAAAATATGGCGACCTGGCTGCTGCTCTTGCCGTATTTTCCTGTACATGGGAGGGAATTCCCTTAGTATATAGCGGACAGGAACTCCCCAATTTAAAAAGGCTCAAATTCTTTGACAAGGACTTTATTGAATGGAAAGAGGAATGTGCGCTGGAAGAGTTTTACGAGAAATTACTTATGCTCCGCAAAACACATCCTGCGATGGCTTCGGGCAAAGAGAGCAACAATACCGCTTTGCTGGAATTCAGGAAGGATGGTCATATTTTGGGTTTCAAAAGAGAAGCCGGAGAGAGAATGGTACTGGTATTATTGAATCTCTCCCCTTATCCCAGCCGGTTTATGAAAGGGACCAACCATCTTCCCGGACAATTTGTTGAACTTTTCAGCGGAGAGCAAAAAGATTGCGAAACCGATTCCTGGTTTGAGTTGCCGGCCTGGGGTTATAAAGTATATGTAAAATAGGATAGAATATTCTCGCTTATCGTTTTCGTCTTATTCGTATTGTAGCATTTTGGGAAAGACTGCTGGAAAGAAATATCTCATGTCGGTTAACACCGTCTGTTAGTACCAAAAGCGCAGTATTAGGAGCTATACTACCGAGGTTTTCCGCAAACATGCTTAATTCGTTATGCTCTTTCAGAGAATCCAAAACAACATAAAATACCATCCCCCTGTCGCTGAGTAACTGGTGCGTAGCAACGGGCTGCTTATTAAAGAAAACAGAAATGCTGTCTCCGTCCACGATTCCGTTATCGTAAAAAGTGAGGCGCAGAGAATCAGAATGAACCAAAATTTCCTGTCCTACTATTTCTTCCCGTTTTTTAAACTCTTCAAGAATCTTCTGTGCTTCCATTTTCTCAGCGCTGGGTTCTTTAACCTTTAGATCCACAGAATCGGGAACATACACCTGTTGTTCATTCACTACTACATCTTCTTCCGTAGGCTGCCATATCTTTTTGATGGGTGCAAATTTTTCTATCAGGCTATCGGTGTTCAATTGTTCTCCGTAAACAAAATCAAAAGCAATATCCGGACAGGTATATTTGTATTTTCCCTGGGTAGTAAATACGCCTTTGATACTGGTACTAACCCTGGAGGCAGTGAGCGTAGCTCGCAGGTCCATAACACATTCAACACCATTGCTGGAGGAAGCCCGGAAATAGGTGATAGGGACGTCTTTGATCAATACCTCTCTGATTCTGGGATTATAGGTGCCTTTTACGTAAAAACTCTGATAACTGTCCCTGAAATAATAGCCGATGATCCCTTTTATTTCAGTATTGTTTTGTTTCAGGTCAAGTTCTACCAGATAATTATTGTGAGACCCGCCCAGCAGTACGTCAGCGCTGCCAAACCAACTGCCTTTAATGCCCTGAGACATGCCTTGTATTGCTATAAAGAGGTAAATAAGGGTTAGTAATTTTCTCATCTAACTATTCAAATCGAGCGGTTATAAAGACATGCAAAATAACGCTTGTTCTTTAAAACTTATTGTAAATAAACTGTTTAACTTCATTTTTGGGTCTCTAAATAAGCAGATCCGGAAACTCACATACCGTATTTTCTCTTGATTTCTCTTTCACTGTCTCTTGCCTTAATGCTTTCCCGCTTGTCATGAAGCTTCTTTCCTTTTCCCAAACCAATTTCAATTTTCGCCAATCCTTTTTCATTAAAGAAAATACTAAGTGGCACTACGGTATAGCCTTTCTCTTTCAGTTTGGTTTCTATTTTCCTCAATTCCTTTTTGTTCAGTAACAATTTCCGTTCGCGCAAAGGGTCATGATTCAGGTAGCTTCCGTGACCGTATTCTGCAATATGCAAACTTTTTATCCATAACTCCCCTTTATGAAAATAGCAATAACTATCATTAAAACTCGCCTTGCCTTCACGTAAAGATTTCACTTCAGTGCCAGTAAGAACCAATCCAGCAACATACTTGTCGTCAATATGAAATTGGTAAAATGCGGAGCGATTACGTATATTGGACATGAGTTAAGAAGGATAAAAGATCACCTGGCAGGCGATATAATAAATAAACCGGTTTTTAAGATCGCTTATGATTCAAATAGAGTTAACAGTATATCCAATTTAGCCTTCAGTTCCTTACGATGGATAATGGTATCTAAAAATCCATGATCCATTAAGAATTCTGAGCTTTGAAATCCCGGTGGAAGGTCTTTTTTGATGGTTTCTTTGATCACCCGTGGGCCTGCAAATCCTATCATAGCTCCGGGTTCAGCAATATTGATATCGCCCAGCATGGCAAAGGAAGCCGTGGTGCCCCCATAAGTAGGATCGGTACATAATGAAATATAGGGAATGCGGGCATCGGCCAGTTGTGACAATTTCCCGGATGTTTTTGCCATTTGCATCAATGAAAAAGCGCTTTCCATCATTCGTGCTCCGCCGCTCTTGCTGATAACCAGCAGAGGCAGACGATACTGCAGGCAGTAATCTACAGCCTTAGCTATTTTTTCCCCCATTACACTGCCTAATGATCCTCCAATAAAGTTAAAATCCATACAGCAGATTACAATGGAATGATCATTCAACTTGCCGGTAGCCACGGCTATCGAGTCGTTGAGTCCGGTCTTCTGATAAGCCTCATCAAGTCGTTTTTGATAAGGTTTAAGATCGTTGAATTTAAGAAAATCAATAGAACGGATATGATCGTAGAGTTCTTTATATTCCCCCCCGTCAAACAAGAAATCAAAATACTCCTGACTTCCAATCCGGTGGTGGTATTCACATTTAGGGCAAACAAACAGGTTTTCTTTCAGTTCTAAGACAGTACAGGTATATTTACAATTGGGACATTTCACCCATAATCCATCCGGCGTTTCTTTTTTCTCTGCTGTGGACGTAAGGATCCCCTTCTTGATTCGTTTGAACCAACGGCTTCTTGCCTCTTCACTGTTTCCAAGTTCTCCGGCAAGATTGGCATCAAAATCTTCTTCGTGTGGCATCTTTAAGCTTGTGTTGGAATCCAAGATTAACGAATTTATTGAATTATAACAAAATTACTATTTGTATCCTGTCAATTTTGAAATTATCGAATCCGGGTGGTTAAAATATTAGCATAAAATACCAGACAAGATACAAACAAAATATGGGGCGCAAATATAATCAAGAAATTGGGACGGGAAGCCTCCTTAGGGGCGAATTTTATAACCTACCCTGCAATACAGCCTGAACGAAGCATAGAAGTTTTAATTTCTTAGTTCAAAAGATTGTTCAGCAGCACGTTTTGAAGGGATCCAGGAGGCAGTCAGGGCAATAATAAAAACTGTTGCAGCAACAATAACAAAATCGGAAAACACCAGTTTAACCGGGTAGTAATCAATGATAAAGGACGTACCTTCCAAAGGAATAAGCTTAAATTGGAGCTGCAAAAAACAGAGTGTTATTGCCAGCAGGATACCGATACCAGATCCTATACCGGCAAGCACAAACCCTTCCGTCAGGAATACTTTTTGTATCCAGTTCCGTGTGGCACCCATAGACTGAAGTATTTGGATATCTTTTTGCTTTTCAAGCACCAGCATACTTAGCGCTCCGATCATATTAAAGGCTGCTACAATCAGAACTAAAATAAAAATTCCAAAGATGGCATATTTCTCCAGGCGCATTACAGTGTAGAGGCTGCTATTTTGTTCGTAACGGGTTTGTACCTTATAGCCAGTTCCCAGTATTTGCTCTATTTCCTTACGGGTGGTTTTTTCAAGATGGGGATTAACAAGGGCAATTTCAACCCCAGAATATTCATCCGGGCCGAAATTCAGATGCTGTCGGACAAAATCGAGGTTCGTAAGGACGTATTTATTATCAAATCCCTGTTCTACGGCAAAAGCGCCATTAGGGATGATTTTGCTTTCGGTAAAGGAGGATAAGGGATTATTCAGGTCTGCTGTTCCCCTGCGGGGCAAATAAATAGTTAGAGCATTGATTGCCCGATCGCTTAAAATGGCCACTGCATTTTCAATACCCACGCCCATCACTGCCCCTGGGTATTCGGCATCGCCAAGAGAAAATGTACCCCGGACCAGGGATTGTTCAATGGAAGTGACCCTGACATAATTGGAATCCACTCCCTTAATTTCTATAATAGCCTGAAAATCCTGGTTTTGAAGGAGCGCCTTCTCTTCGGCAACTAAAGAAAGATCACGGATATTGGGTATCCCTCTCAATCTGGCAATTTGCCCGCCATTCAATTGAATGGTTTTACCTGAAACAGCAGAAACCTTTAAGTCGGTATAAAAGGTAGCATAAAGCGACTTAACCAGATCTTCGAAACCATTAAACGCACTCCAAAGCACCAAAAGAGCAGCAGTGGCAAAAGCAATAGCCGTTACACTTACCCAGGCAATGATATTGATGGCATTCGTAGACTTTTTGGCTTTGAAATAGCGCCAGGCAAAGATGAAATACAATCTGAAAAGTTTATACTGATGTAATGATACCGAAACTAATTCTTATCTCCTCTCTCTTCATTGATCTTCTTAAAGAGCGCCTCTAAATTAAATACATGTTCCAGAGTGTCATCAATAAAGAATTTCAGTTCGGGTATGCGCCTTAACTGGTGTTTAACCCTTGAAGAAAGTTCTTTTTTGATTTCCCAGGCTTTATCCTCAATCTTTTTTAAACCTTTTCCGGGATCCCTGAGCTGAAAAAAACTCAGATATATCCTGGCTTCCAGCAGATCAGGTGTTACTTTTACCGAAGAGATAGATACCATTCCACCATCAATCATAGTTAACCCAAGGCGTTGAAATATTTCGTTGAATTCCTCAACTAATAAACTCGCTACCTGTTTCTGACGTTTTCCTTCCTGCATTTCATTCAAGTTTAGTGGCTGTAAATTTACTTACTTTGCCGTTCAATTTGATCAACAAACGTAATGA
This sequence comes from uncultured Terrimonas sp., assembly GCA_964518685.1. Classification (GTDB taxonomy): domain Bacteria; phylum Bacteroidota; class Bacteroidia; order Chitinophagales; family Chitinophagaceae; genus Agriterribacter. The sequence goes on along the minus strand of CAZFGP010000068.1, from coordinate 12,850 downwards.
AGAAATATTCAAGGATTTTCCGTTATCTGAAACAGTACCGGTTACAGATAGTTCTTTATTTTACCTGCATCACGCTTTCTATTGTTTTTTCGGTTGTTTCATTAGGAATGCTGGCTCCTTTTTTTGATTTGATTTTTATGGGAAATGAAACCGGGATGATACCTAAAGCGGATAGTCCCATAACAGCGTATATTCGTAAACTGTTGGTATTGTGGTCGGGTGGCTTGAATCCCAGAGGAGCTTTGGCCTTTATTTGTTTCATAATTATAATCTCTATTTTTCTTAAGAACCTGTTTTTATATTTGTCTTTTAACATCTTAAATCCTGTCAAAAACCGTATTGTTAATACCCTTCGTCTGGAACTCTACCATAAAATTTTGGCATTGCCTATCGGCTATTTTACCCAAAAGAGGAAAGGCGATTTGATCAGCAGAATTACGAATGATGTATCCGAAGTTGAGGTATCATTGGTTGGCGCTTTAGAAGGATGGATCCGTGATCCGCTTACCATTCTGATTAATTTTGCAGTGTTATTTTATATCAGCCCCCAATTAACGGTTGCTATTCTTATCTGCATTCCTCTGGTTGGGTTTATTTTGGGTCGGGTTTCCAGAGCCTTAAAGCGTCAGTCGAACAGGGCGGCCATAAAATTAGGAGAATCGCTCTCGGTGTTAGATGAAACCTTAAATGGGTTACGGGTTATTAAAGCCTTTAATATTGAAAGATTACTCAGAAGCAGATTTGAAGATATTAATGATAAATTATTAGATGCAAAAAATAAGATCAGCCGCCGGCGCGATATGGCGTCCCCTATGTCGGAATTTTTAGGTGTTTTAGTGTTTGTGGGTATTTTGTGGTTTGGCGGACAATTGGTGCTGAGTCAGCAATTATCCCTATCTCCCTCCATGTTTCTGGCTTATCTCGCTATGTTTTATAACGTCATTAATCCCGTGAAGACCTTATCTACTTCCTTCAGTAATATGCAAAAAGGCTCTTCGGCAATTGTGAGAATAGAGGAGATATTAAAGACTAAGGTGACAGTAGATGACAATCCAAATGGGAAGTCGCTGGATTCTTTTAAAGACAGCATCGTATTTCGCGAAGTGTATTTTTCGTATGAGGAGGCCCATATTCTTAAGAACATAAATCTGATTATAGAAAAAGGAAAGACGGTAGCCTTAGTCGGTTCTTCAGGTGCAGGGAAGTCTACCCTCGCCGATCTGGTGCCCCGTTTCCATGATGTTACCGGGGGGGAAGTGCTGATTGACGGAACTAATATTAAAGACTATTCCCTGCATGATGTCCGAAATTTGATGAGTATTGTAACGCAGGAACCGATTTTATTCAATGATACCATTGCCAATAATATTGCTTTAGGACAGCCCGGCGCTTCCCCTGAAGCAATAGAACGGGCAGCGAAGATCGCCAATGCGCATGATTTCATAATTAAAAAGGAGGATGGCTATAATAGTAATATCGGTGATCGCGGTACCAAACTGAGCGGTGGCGAAAGGCAACGGCTTACTATTGCCAGAGCCGTCCTAAAAAATCCCCCTATTCTTATTCTGGATGAAGCCACCTCTTCGCTGGATACTGAAAGTGAAAGACTGGTGCAAGATGCGATCAACAACCTGATGACAGACAGAACGTCTATCGTCATTGCCCATCGCTTATCTACCGTAAGGCATGCAGATGAAATTCTGGTTTTACAAAAAGGAGAGATAGCCGAAAGGGGAGCGCATGAGGAATTGATGGCACTAAATGGTATCTACAGGCGACTGGTGGAAATGCAGGAAGTGAGATGAAGTGAACCCAGATACCGTTTTATACCAAAACCTTTCTCATCTATCAGATGCCACTCAGGGGATATAAATCCTGGTATTGATTCATCCACTCTGTTACATTATTATCTATCCACTTTGTACGAAATGGCTTCGTCAGCAAGGCATTAGCAGCATTGTCGTTTATGAACCGTTGTTTTTGTGAATCCCAATACAATTCCCTTCCTAATTGAGCAGCATAGAGCCCCATTACCGAAGTTAAATAAACATTATACCCTATAGAAAATGGCTCTAAACTCGATTTTCCTGTTTCAATGGAAGATAAAAAATCTTCCTTATCTGTCTTATTTGCAGCATAAGAAACGCCGGAGGAAGACTTAAATTTTAAAATGTCCGGATCACTTGCAGTTAATTTATCCGGATATTCAATCCGTATCCAACCGTCTTTCCCATAAAACTTTACAAAGGGCACATCAATCACATAATTCATATTCATACCATCTGCAAAAGTATAATGCAGTTCAAAGGAACTAAGGGTATTCCATAACCCTTTATCGAAAACGCCTTTCCCCCTTACAGCAAGTGGCGCTTCTTCCTCCTTCTTCATACCCCAAAGAGCGATATCCAACAGGTGTGCGCCCCAGTTAGTAATCATACCGTTGCAGTAATCTGATATCCGCATCCAACCGGGTCTGCTATTAATCATTTTCGGATCGTGAACCCTTTTCAGCGTATAGGGCGCAGGAAATGCAGGCCCCAGCCACATATCATAATTGAGTTCTCCGGGTACAGGCATCGTTGGCTGAGGCCCCGGAGCGCTGCCATTCAATTCTCCCGGAACACCTACATCTACATGGGTTAGCTTACCTATCTGTCCATTGTGTACCAATTCCACCGCCTGCGTAAAAGGCCTTAACGAACGAAATTCACTGTCAATACGATTAGCTACTCCTGTTTTTTTCACGGCTTCAACAACCGCTCTGGCCCAGGCAGGGGCAATTGAAAAGGCTTTTTCCATACTCACATGCTTTCCTGCCAAAGCAGCAGCTATAGTAGCATGGGCATGCCAATGATCTGTTGTGGACACCATAACGGCATCAATATCTTTATCCTGTATCAGTTTACGATAATCATCATATTTTTTCACATATACCGGCCCCGTCCTGTTAGCTGTATACGACTTTTTGATTTCTTCGGCAGCATAATCCATCCGCCAGCTATCCACATCGTTTACTGCCAGCACCCGGCAATTCTTAAGTTGTAAAAATCCTTCTCTTAGATTAACCAATACGGCCTGCCGCCCAGTTCCGATCATTCCTATATTAATAAGATTACTGGGAGCCTGTTTCCCCATAACCGAGGCAGGGACGATATAAGGTACTGCCAACCCGGCAATCGCCAAAGAAGATGACTTTAAAAATTCTCTTCTCGAACTCTTTTCTTTACCCATTACACAAAAAGTAAAATCTGAAATTTTGGTTTATAGTTTTCTGATCCGGATATTCCTGAACCAGGCTTCTGTAATGTGATCCTGTAAAACAATATGCCCCTTACGTTTCTCCTTGAAATGAGGAATTTTGGCAAATTTACTTTTCTGGTAAGCTGTTTCCAACTCCGGGGAATCGAAGGAATATGTCACCACTACTTCACCATTAAGCCAATGCTCCACCTTATTACCATTTACAATTATTCTGCTTTGATTAAATTCTCCCAAAGGCTTCAATTTCACATTATGGGGAGGGATAAGGTCATATAATGCGCCCGAAAATTGTTCGGGTTTAAGGTCTTTCCATTCCGGCGCTGAATCATCTAACAGTTGGTACTCAAATCCAAGCGCTGAATGTTGAGAACCCTGCGCAATTGACATCTCCTCTGACACATTATATTTCAATCCGCTATTGCCACTTTCAAAAAGCCGCCATTCCCACGAAAGTTCAAAGTTTTCAAAAGTGCTGTCTGTCATCAAATCGCCACCCTGCTGTGGTTGTCCGTCAGACCGTTGGGGCACTTTACCACGATCAATCTTTTTGATCATCCCGTCTTCTATTTTCCAGAACGTTGTAAACACAGAATCACTGCCCAGTATCCTCCACCCTGCAAACGTTTTTCCGTCAAACAGATCTATCCAGTTATCCGCTGCTTCCTCTGGAATCGCTTCCGTGTCTGAAGTTTTGCCATCTCCGGAATTGGTACAGGACAAAAAAACGGAAAATAAAAACAGGATGACGCTGAAAGCCAGTCCCGATAAATGTTTTCCTGACCCAGATTGCTCTCTTGCTATTTCTTTACAAAGCTGCATTTGCTTATATAATTTATTTTTCAGGCAACTTACCACAAAAAAAAGAAACAAAAAAGAAGAAATACCTCAGTCGGGATGAAAGCATTGTATTAATCCAGGATATGCGGTCAGGTGCAAAATCCCGAATTAGCCCGGATATGTTATTTTAGGAGTGACTATTTGAATATATTGATCTTCCTCCTTCTCAAGCCGACCAAAAATCGTAATAATTATACCACTGTACCGGGTAATGCCGCACTTTCAGTTCCATTTCGGAAGTAAAATCTATCAGCATCTGCGCGATAGCAACCGGTTTTTCTTCATAATCATATTCCATAATTGGACTGGAATAAAAATGATAATGGGTACTACCTTCCTTCATAGCAAATACATAACATACCGGCACCCTCAACTGAGAAGCGAGGATAAAGGGGCCAAGGGGGAACCGGGCATCCTTGCCCAGAAAAGAAGAAGCTATGGTACGGTTGCCTTCAACAAAACGATCTGCATGCATACAAACCAATTCATTATTCTTTAAGGCATCATTAATGACATAGATATGAGAAAGGTCGTTTTTAATAACAATAACATGGACATTAGATTTGCCGGTAACAGAAGCCAGATAATCTTTTATCCGTTGGTGCTCGCCATCAAACATAACCACGTGTATGCGAATATGTAATCGCCTCAGCAGGTGTGCTGCTGCATCCCAGTTTCCAATATGAGCACTGAGCAGCAATCCCCCCTTCCCTCGCCGAACCATCTCGTGCAGGTGCTCTTCACCGTCAAAATGAAATGAAAAATGACCAGACATACCAGACATAACGGCCACTTTATCTATCAGACTTTGTCCAAAATGATAATAATTACTATACAAGCAGGCAACAGACCGGACAAGGGAATATCCTAATCTCTTTCTAAAATAGTACCAGATTGAACGGGAAGATTTCCAGGCACACAAAAAATAATAAAAACTAACAAACCCGAGCAGAATGTAAGCAGAGCGGACACCAAACGTTTTTAGTATCCACACAAAAATCCGGTACCCTAATCTGCTGCCACTTGATTTACCCTGCCAGGAAGGCATCAGGCCCACTCTTTTGTATTGACACGGGAAATAACATAATCATAGAAATCCTGAAAAGTTATGATGCCGGCAAAGTCTTCTGGTTTCACTTTAAAAGAAAAATTATTTTCTACTACCACAACCAGATCAATATAATCAAGACTATCTAATTCCAGGACTTCCTTAATATTTCCTTCGGGTGATATATTACCCTTTTCGACCTCAAATTCTTCAGACAGGAAATGGTTAATTTTTTCTATAATTTCTTCATGCTGTTTCATATTCAACTATTTGCTCCATTTTCTGATAATCAATGACGAGTTGGTTCCGCCAAAACCAAAGGAGTTTGACAAAATTACATTTATATCCCTTTCTATGGTAGTTTTTACGATATTCAATTTCGCAGAATCTTCATCAGGACTTTCAAAATTAATATTAGGCGCCATAAAACCATGTTGCATCATCAGCAGGGAATATACTATTTCACTCGCTCCGGCCATCCAGCATTCATGTCCGGTCATAGACTTGGTGGAGCTAACCGGAACCCTGGCTTCACCAAACACAGTATATAAAGCTCTGGCTTCACTGGCATCTCCGGCAGGGGTGGAAGTGGCATGTGCATTCACGTAGTCTATATCGGCAGGTGTCAGTCCCGCCTCTTTAACAGCCATAGTAAGAGAACGCACCGGGCCACTCACAGTGGGGTTGGAGATATGCTCGCCATTAGAAGAAAAACCGTAGCCTATTACTTCTGCCAAAATGGTGGCGCCTCGTTTTTGCGCAGCATCCAGACTCTCCAGAATAACCGTAGCGCCTCCACCGCTGGGGATCAGCCCATCCCGATAACGATCGAAGGGTCGGGATGCCTTTTGTGGCTCCGACTCATGCACCGAAAAAGCAGATAATGCGTCAAAAGTTGCCATCGAATAGGCGTTGATCTCCTGAGCACCACCGGTAATAATGCACTCCTGCAGCCCCGTTTTTATCAAATGATAACCTAAGCCTATGGCATGCGACCCGCTCGCACAGGCTGCACTAACCGTTAGATTAATACCTTTAAGTTTAAAAATGGTGGACAAATTCATGGTTATGGTCGAATTCAGAGTTTGGAACACTGCCGCCGAACCAATCAGCATATTATCTTTCTTTTCCCGCATGATATCGGTGGCCTCAATTACCGGCTTAGCAGAACTGTCATTACCATATACGATCCCTACTTCATGCTGATGAAAATAGTCGTCATCCAATCCCGCCTGCTGTAAAGCCTGTCCTGTAGCCACATACGCATATTCTCCCTGCTCGGGGAGCATAATTCTCGCCCTTCGGTCTAATATTCCTTTCAGTGCAGGGCGTTCAACAAATCCTGTTAATCCCGAACGATAACCCATTTCCTTTCGCACAGGATCCAATATGATCCCTGAACGGCCGGCATATAACGAATCCTTTACCTCGTCCGTGTTTTTCCCGATGCAGGAATAAATCCCCATACCTGTTATGACAACTCGTTTGTTCATATTTTATAATCCGGCTTTGAGCTATCCGTCTATCAAATCTCCAATCCTCTCCGCCACCTGATTACCGGCAAGTTTTCACATTCTCGTATTTTCTACGAATACATTCCCCCATTCACCGATAATACCTCTCCGGTAATATAAGAAGACTCCGGAGAAGCAAAAAAACCTACAGCATGTGCCACTTCCTCAGGTTTTCCAAACCGGCTTATTGGGATAAGCGACCGCAATTGTTTTTCATCCAATGCTTCTGTCATATCGGTTTTAATAAAGCCGGGTGCAATAGCATTAACAGTAATATTTCTCCTCCCCACTTCCTGCGCCAATGCCTTTGTTGCAGCAATTACGCCACCTTTAGCAGCGGAATAATTGGTTTGACCCGGCAATCCCTTAAGTCCTGACAAGGATACAATATTAATAATCCTCCCATATTTCTGCATCAGCATATCCTGCAACACCAGCCTGGTTACGTAGTAAAACCCGTTCAGACTGGTATTAATAACCTCCTGCCATTGTTCCTCTTTCATCCACATCAGTAAAACATCATCCTTCACTCCGGCATTATTCACAAGCACTTCTATATGATCTTCAGGATGTCCGTCAACCCATTCTCCAAGCACCTGTTTTACCTGCTCTCCATTGCTCACATCGAAATGCAGCAACTCACCTGAATGGTTTTTTTCATTCAATTGCAAAAGGGTTTTTTCTGCGGCCTCCTTGTTGGATTTATAGTTAATAAGAACATGATAACCCATAGTTGCCAGCTTAATACATATTGCTCTGCCGATACCCCTTGATCCGCCCGTAACTAATGCGCACTTCATTCTTCTGTTTTTACCGTGAAATAATGGTTTTGAAGAAAAGGTTAATGAGTGAAAGCCTTTTCGGATAAATGGGTTTCAAAAAAATCAACTGGGTTTTTGAGGAAATATTCTTTCACTTTTTCCATTTCGCGGTACCTTGGTTCGTCTCCTATAAATTTAGGAAATATTTTCCTTATAGTGGTATAAATATCTCTTGTTACTGGAGATAACTTGTCCATGCATTCCAAATAATCTATTGCCTGCAACACCGTTACCATTTGTATAGCCAACACCTCAAAGGAATTTTCAATTACCTTTTTTGTCATTATGGCTGCATTGCAACCCATACTTACAATATCCTGATTATCATTATTATTAGGAATACTATGCACATACATAGGAAAGCAGAGAGTTTGGTTTTCAGCTACCGTTGAAGTGGCGGTAAATTGCATCCCCTGCATCCCAAAGTTGAGTCCCAGAATGCCAAGATTAACGAAAGGCGGGAACTTTTCGTTCAGCTTATTGTTTAGCAAGTAATTCAATTGTCTTTCAGAAAGCATAGACAATTTTGTAACTGCTGTCTTTAACTTGTCCATTTCAAGGGAAACATAATCCCCATGGAAATTACCCCCATGGAAAATATTATGGTTTTCATGATCAATAATCGGATTATCATTTACTGAATTCAATTCATCCACCAGCACTTTTTCAGCATATTCTATGGTATCCCAGATGGGACCCAATACCTGGGTTACACACCGAAGGGAATAATATTCCTGCACCTTGTCTTCAAATACCTGATGTCTGATATGCTCCGGATTATATAAGTAATCAGAACGGCTGCGTATCATTCTGCTTCCCTTTAAAATATCGCGCATACTGGAAGCTATCTTATTCTGACCGTTATGTTTCTTTACGATATTCAGTTCGTAAGAAAAATGATCGTCAAACGCCTCCATCACCTCATTGGTCATAGCAGACAATACCACAGCATATTTCAGCAATTGCTTAGCTCTTGTAATATTAATCAACCCGATACCCGTCATTGCTGAAGTACCGTTTAATATGGCTATACCCTCCCTGATTCTTACCGATAATGGTTTAATATTATATTTATTAAATACCTCTAAAGTGGGACGAGAGACGCCATTCTCCATTACCTCCCCCTCGCCTATAAGTACCAGCGCCAGGTGCGATAATTGTACCAGGTCTCCACTGGCTCCAACTCCGCCATGTTCAAAAATACAGGGGGTGATGTTGTTGTTGATCAATGCCGTCAATATCGTTACTACTTCGGGATGGACTCCCGAATAGGCCTGTATTAAACTATTAAGCCGGGCAAGCATCAGCGCTTTTACCGATTCTGGTGAAAGATAACTGCCACTGCCAGAACTATGACTCCGAATGAGATTATATTGAAGTTGCAAAACATTTTCAGCGCTGATTTTATATTGTGCCATAGGCCCAAAACCAGTATTAATTCCATAAATCAGTTTCTGATCGGAGAAATGACTTAGAAAATGAAAATTGGTTTCCATTTTCTCCAGCGCACTGAGGCTTAATTCTATCTTTTCGTTTTTGAGTACTACCTGAGAAAAGTCTTCTAAAGAGAGGTTGCTACAGCCTACATTTATCATCGCCAGAAGATTATTTTAATATATGCACTATGGCAAAAGACGCAAATATCGGAAAATCTGTAAAATTTTCATTTACTGCATCTAACCGAGGAGGGTATTCCTGAAAATTGAGATGACCAACAGATTATCAGACACTTTATGTCAGTTAGTTATTTCAAATTTACCCAAGAACAAAAAATCTCCCTTGCCTTCCGGTTTGCAGTATAAGTTCTCCCTTTCCCCTAATTTCAGTTTTCTAACCTCTTCTGTCTACAAATCTCACTGCTTTTCGTCCCGATCCCGGAAATTGCATCTTTTGCATTTCTTCTGCTTCTATATATTTAATTCGGGGTGTTACCCGCAGTTTGGCCTGTAAATAAGCCCGTATCCTGTGATCGTTTTCCTCATTTCGCTGCTCAGGCAGCAAATAAAGCAATAATTCATCTGTTCCTATCTCGTTGGAATACACCTCAACAATATAATCCTTAATATTCTGCATCCCATTCAATAAATCAAATAAGGCCGGAGCAAAAAGAGTTGTTCCTTTATATTTAATCATTTGCTTCTTTCTGCCAATAACAGGTGAAAGTCTTAAGGTATTTCTTCCGCAACTGCAGGGATCATCAAAATACATACATAAATCACCAGTCTTATACCGGAGTAAGGGCATCCCCTCCACCCCCAAAGTGGTGATAGTAACTTCTCCGGGTACACCGGCAGGCACCTGCCGGTCACTTTCATCTAATAGCTCTACCAGCACCAGTTCGGGCTGATGATGCCCTCCTCTGCCAGCGTTGCATTCGGTAAATGCTGTCTGCATCTCAGTGGATGCATAGGTGGAATACAAATGAATATGCCAGGATTCTGTAATCTTACGACCAAGTACATTGAGTGAAAAATCTGTATTCCTGATATTTTCTCCAATACATACTGCCTTTTTTACAGAGGAACTATTGATATCAATCCCTTTTTCCTTTGCATATTGTATGAGTTTCAGCAGGAAAGAAGGAACCGCTACGATAGCAGAAGGTCTGAGCCTGAATATTGTTTCCCATTGCAGTGAGGGCACACCGGGACCAACCCGGATTATACCAGCTCCCAACTTCCGGATGCCGGAATAATAAGCCATTCCAGCCATAAACTGCCTGTCGAGGGTAAGCATAAGCTGGTATACATCTGCGGACTTCCCGTCTGCAATACAAAAAGAGGAAAACTCATTATAGGCCAATCGTTGCAAATCATTTTCAGTTAAAGCTATAGTAACCGGACTGCCAAGAGTTCCGGAAGTGGAAGTATATTCAATGATTTTTTCACGACCCACACAAAGGAAATCATCGTTACGCTGCTGAAGGTCATCTTTTGTGGTAGGAGGTACTTTGTTTAAATCAGCAACAGTCTGTATCTGTCCTGGATTTATCCCATGAGCAGAAAACAATTCCCGATAAAAAGGAGAGTTAAGTTGCAGGTACTGGATTAATTCTCTGAGTTTAGTTTCCTGTATGAATTGTATTTCTTGTTTTGTTGGAGAGGGATTAATGAATGCTTGAGACATGCCTTACTATTCAGTCTTGTTGGGTTAAATCAGGCTCTAAATTAAACAATTATCAGGGATATGTTTTTTTTCTTTAGATTGCAACTACAAAACCAGTCATATGAGAGTATGCCAAAAAACTGCATGGCTCATTTTCGCTGTTCTAATATGCTGCGGCTGCGGCAGCTCAACAGACAAAAAACCATCCGTTCCATCGCCTGAAGAAGGCAGTCATATCCATAAGCCGGTTTCCGTAACAGATAGCTTGAATTTTGTAAGCAGGTTCATTAAGGTGTCGGGAGACGTAGAAAATGAATTGCTTTTGACTGTGGATTCATTAAAAAAAATGAACGTCATAACTCTGGACGAATTTAATGTGGTTTGTCAGAGTGGCGCTACACGCAAGACTGATAAAACAAGTAAGGGTGTTTTGCTAAGAGATATTCTGGAGAAAGCCGGGATAAAGCAAACAAATCATAAAGACCGTAACTTTATTTTTATTGCACGGGCAACGGACGATTACAAGGCAATATTTTCCTGGGCAGAAATCTTCAACAATCCAACCGGAGAAAACACTTATGTTCTCTTTGAAGAAAATGAGCAACCTATTATAATGCAGGGCGAAACCATTTTAATTTGTGCAAACGATATTAAAACAGGACCCAGGCATGTCATTTGGCTAAAGAGCATAGATGTAAAAAGAATAGACTAAAAATGCAATCCTATTATATCAACAATACACAACATCAATTTTTTCACACTTTTAATTTGTGAATATGAGGAAAAAAGTACATCCCATTGATTCTTTCAGAAGATTAGAAAAAAACAGAAAATACTTCAGCTGTAAAAAAGCAGTTCTTTTTATGGCTATTTTAGGAGGTCTTAATGCATCTGCCGAACCCAACAGGTATGATGGCTTCAATTTCGAGTCCAATCCCGCATCTGCCAAAACACTTACAAAAAACAGTATTGGTACAGTTAAAAAAGGGAATGATTTCAGCCTGATCTCTCACAAAAAGCTTGACCATAGGGTGTCCGGCACTGTGAGTGATGCAAACGGAAATCCTTTACCGGGCGTAAGTATTACCATAAAAGGTAAATCAGGAGGTACGGTAACCGATGAAAAAGGAAAATTTGAATTAAACGTCCCGGATAATGCAGTTCTGGAAATAAGTTTGATAGGTTACGCTTCAAAAGAAATAACGGTAGGAAATCAAAGTAGCTTAAGCATACAATTAGAAACCTCAGTTAGTCAATTGGATGAAGTGATAGTAGTTGGATATGGAACCCAGAAAAAGGCAAATCTCACCGGTGCGGTTGACCAGGTAGGAAGTGAAGTTTTTGAGAACAGGCCCATGCCTAATATTACCCAGGGTCTGCAGGGCGCTATGCCTAATTTGAATATTACGCTGGCAGATGGCAAACCCTATCGTGATGCCGACTATCAGATCAGAGGCACAGGCTCTGTTGGTCAGGGAGGCAGCGCCTTAATTTTGATTGATGGCGTGGAAGGCGATCCTTCTTCGCTAAATCCTAACGATATAGCCAGCGTGTCTATTTTGAAAGACGCTTCTTCTGCGGCTATTTATGGCGCCCGTGGTTCTTTTGGAGTTGTTCTTATTACCACCAAAAATCCCAAGAAAGGACGGGCATCAATTACCTACAACGGGAACCTCTCTGTAAAGTCTCCAACTGTTGTACCCGACCTGGTTACAGATCCCGTTTTATACACCGATATGTTTGTTGAAGCATATTCCTCTTATTATGATTACGCCAGGACTCCGGTGGCTTTCCATACGGCTCTCCCCTACTCTCAGGACTGGTATAATGAATTAAAAAAGCATACTCCCGGATCTGGCTTGCCGGATGTAATGGTAGACGATAAAGGCAACTACCAATACTATGGCAGTACAGACTGGATGGGACTATTATACAAAAAGCAGTTGCTTCAACACGATCACAACCTAACCATACAGGGAGGAAACGAAAAAACAACCTTTCTGGTTTCGGGTCGTTATTATGATCAGGCAGGATTATTCAGGTATAACAGCGATGATTTTAATGGCACTAATATACGTGCTAAGGGATCCGCACAAATATTCGACTGGTTGAATGTGGATAATAACTTTAGCTACTCAAATGGTCGCTATTTTTTCCCAACCACAGTTAGCAATGGTACGGTATGGTACAGCATGGGAAGTGATAGCCAGCCCATGAGCGTGATGTTTAACCCGGATGGCACGCTCACCCAGGGAGCAGCATAC
>CAZFGP010000067.1:0-22114 GCA_964518685.1 uncultured Terrimonas sp. | reverse complement strand
TGCATATTCGGGTCGTAAAAATAATCCCGCATCTGCCGCCAGCTCTCGTCAAATATCTGTTTCCATTCGGCGTGCAGATCGGTATAGGTTTTCAGTCCATCTACCTTCAATTTGTTCGTGGACACTATTTTTTTCTTATCCAACTCCTCAATAAAATAATCCCCGTCTTTTTTGAACACTATTTTTTTCAGGTCCTTACTTATTTCATATCCGGATAACGGCCCCCAATCTGTTTCTTTCTTGTCTTTCAAATCAAAATACCGGAAAGACGGTTTGGAGTTTGAAGAAGCGGACATGTAATAAAGTCCTTCCGCGGTAGCGGTCAGTCCCCAATAATTCCCCGGAGCTACCGGCAGGCTTTCAATCCGGTCTGTCAAACCTCTTTCATCCACGGATACGACCACCAGCTTTGGATCGTTATTTTCTTTTTCTCTATTCTCCTTTTTCCCCGCCTCTTTTTTTGAAGATTTTGCTTTATTTTCCTCTTTGATGCTTACTTCATCGTTCTCCGTTTTAAAATAGGAAACGGCAGTATCTGATAAGGCTACCATATAGGGCTTACTCATATCCACATAAGCATGATTCCATTCCGTTCTGCTGTAGACTGGAATAAAGTCTCTTTCTGAAACAAAATAAAGCCATTTCCCATCCGGACTAAAATCAGGCTGACCGCTATTATACCATTCATCGGTTACGGCAATATTCTTTCGGGTTTCAATATTAAAAAGCCGTACCACATCAAACCGTCTTGCCTTCCCCGGTTGAGTATAAGCAACCCATTTGCTGTCGGGGCTCCATGCATACTCGCTTATTTCCATATTATCGGAATGAGTCACCAGGTTCTTTTCTCCTGATACGGTATTGATATAATACAGATCCTGCGCCCGGTCGGCAAGCAAGATCCATTTGCCATCGGGACTCCAAGCCGGTTGAAATTTATAACTTCCGCCGCTCCGGGTAAGTTGTTTTGCCGGTTCACTGCCATCCTGAACCTGGAGAAAGAGTTCATCTTCTCCTGTTTTGTCACTGATATAACTGATCCATTTTCCATCCGGACTCCATATAGGGTTTCTATCGTGTGTTCCGCTGCTTTCGGTAAGGTTGCGGGTGACACCGCTTTTTTCCGGTACGGTGAAGATATCGCCCCTGGCGCTGAACAAGGCTCTTTTTCCGTCAGGCGACAAACTGAAATTTTCTACAAATTTGGAAGCGTCTATCTGTTTCTTCCGACCGGAAGACAGGTCTTCAGAAAAACTCACCGGTATTTTTTCCGTTTTATCATTTTCGGGATTGTAGAGATAGATATAGCCCGCGTTTTCAAAGGCGATGGCATCATTGCCCCGCGAAGGGAATTTACAATCGTAGGTATCGAAATGGGTAACTTTCCGGGTTTGTTGCGTTTGGGTATCGTATTCATACAGGTTCATAATCCGGTCTCTGTCGCTGAGAAAAAAGATCCTGTTTTTGTAGTACATAGGAAATATATCCTGCGCCGGATTGTGGGTGATGTTTTCCGACTGACCGGTTTGTGTATCATAGAGCCAGATATCATCCGCCATTCCGCCTTTATAATACTTCCAGGTTCGGAATTCCCTGAACACCCTGTTCATCGCCAGTTTTGATCCGTCGGCGCTAAAGCTGCACCAGCTTGCCACGGAAAAGGGTAATTTCTCACTTAAATCGCCGGTCAATGGCGCCAGGAATAAATTTCCTTTAAAAGGATTGAAGGACGAACTTCTTCCCCGGTAGATCACCGATTGGTCGTTTGGCGACCAGCCCATTACAATATTATTGGGACCCATACGATCCGATACATCGTCGCGGCCAATCGTGGCGGTATAGGTAATCCGTTTGGGAATACCGCCCTGCGAGGGCATTACATACACTTCTGTATTCCCGTCATATTGTGCTGTAAAAGCAATTTGTTTTCCGTTGTGACTGAAATGAGGAAACATTTCATATCCCGGATCGTTGGTTAGTTTTCTGGCGGTGCCGCCTTTTCTGTCAACAGTATATAAATCTCCGGCGTAAGAAAAGACAACCTGATTCCCATGTACAGCTGGGAATCTTAATAACCGGGCTTCCTGGGCGATTGAAGTATTAAAACAAATAAAAATAATGATGCAGGAAAAAAGTGTATTTCTCATATTATTTAAGCAATGATGAGATAACGAAATTAAGAAATAATATAATTTCCTATTTAACTGTGTGGGTTTCTATCAACAACTTTTGGGGAGGTGAATAATAATAGCCGACAAATATTTTGTATGTTCTACTTTCTGCCGCTTACCACCAGATTGTACCGGATATAAAGTTGAAACGCCTGGTTTCGGGTATGCGTTGGCGCTATTGCGTTGTTTACACGAAAGTTGGAAAAAGGGCTCAGCGCCTGATTGTATCGCAAACCAAACATGAAGCGATTGTAATAATAATTGGCATCAAATAGATAACGCCATTCAGAGCCATTGATCAGAGTTGATAAGGAATCGTCTTTAAGTTTAACTGTTTCGGAATGCAATAGCGTATTATTAGCGGATCGTTGTTCTATATCTGCAAGCCCACTGTTGAAGGAAGAGAACTGCAATCCACTACCCAAATAAAAATTCTTTATCGGGCTGTAATAAAAGCTAACCGGCATATTAAAATAATAAAGCTTCCGCAGATAAATATTCTCCGTATACCCCATGCTGTTTATTGGAACTGCTGCCGCTTTTTGTGACAAAAGAATAGAAGGGGTGGCCTGGGGCGCATTGAATTGGAATTCGCTCAGCAAATAAATTCTGTTTGTTACATGAAGTTGCAGATAAGGAGAAGGGATGTAATCTGTGATTATATTTCTTCCGGCTGATGAATTGTAATGGTAAGACTGCTGTGCTGCGATGTTAATATTCTGATAAGGAGCTAATCCAGCTGCAAACCAGCGATCTGTGCTTTCCCCCCAGAAAGAATGATGAGTACGATATGATTTTGCCAGTTCTTTCTCTTCCTTTCTTTCCTGCCGTTTCATTTCCTTTAGAAGGAGTTTCTTCCTGGCGCTGACATCAGGGAGTACAGTTACATAACGGGGAACCGACAAAATACCCGAAGGGTTTTCTTTTGTAGGATGAATGATATTCTCCCGTTTACTTAAATCAGCAATGGTTGACGATACTTGCCGGGAGGTAACAGGACGGGATGGAGCTACATTAAAAGAACTCAGGCTATTATCGGAGTACGGAGTCAAAACGGACCGGTTGCCGGGGCTGTCAAAACCAATTTGCATGGCAGACTCCTGATGGTTGGAAATCGGATCATCAATAGCCGGCGGTGTAAATAACACTTTGCTTTCCTTGCGTATATTTTTAGGCTGTGGAAAATTTTTATCAGAAACGGATGTCGAATATGTTTCCTGATTTTTTACCGAAGGCATGGATGAAGGCAATAATGCCTGTTTGCTGCTTTCCCCGTTGATGCCTGAAATTAAAAGGAGATTCTTATCTTCAGTAGTCCCAATGGTATTCCAAACCCACCACGTGCCTCCAATCATAACCAGAAAAATAACACCCATTTTCCACCATTTTACAGGTACAGCTCGTTTTTTGGGAGCTACCGGCATGGCAGTATCCAGTTCTGCTTTCATCTGTTGCCACAACTCATTCTGGTCGGGCAACTGCAAATGCCGCAGTTGCTCAGCTATTAATTCTTCATATGGTAGTTTCCGGTTCATTGTACTGCATGTAAGGTGACCAAGTTTTTTTGCAGCAATCGTCTTGCTTCGCTTAGGTGCCACTTGCTGGTACCTTCACTAATCCCTATCATTTGTCCGATTTCCTTATGTGTATACCCTTCCATGATGTATAGATTAAAAACAGTCTGAGAGGCCGGCGGCAACTTTCTCACCAGACGAAGTATTTCCTCCGTATTCAATTTGCTTATAGCTTCGTTGTCAATATAGGGTTCATTCGCATAATCCATTTCCACAGTCTTGCTGTGTTTTGCATATTGCCGGACAAAGTCTATGGCACTGTGTACCATGATGCTTCTAATCCAAGTATACAGACCCGCCTTGCAGGAGTCGAATCGCTCTATATTTTTAAACACCTTTAAAAAACCATTGTGCAAAACCTCAATAGCATCCTCTTCATTATGTGTATAACGCACACAGATAGACATCATAGACACATAATATTGTTTATACAATCGTTCCTGTGCCTTCCGATCATTGTTAATACATCCATTAATCAGGTCAATATCTGCAGATGAGTTACTCAATTCCGTGTCCTTTTTAAACTCCTTCCCCAAATCTCGGGCAGGAATAATTATGATTCGACAATTAAGATAAAAACATTATTTTTTATTTATACGCATTCACCTGCTTTTTAGACGATTATAACACTAATTAAACATTTGATATTTATCAGCATCATTTACGGTATAAACAAGACGGAGGTTGGTATCAAAAAAGAAATAACGTTGCTGTTTCCGGCTGAATTAAAATTTCCAGTAGACTGCAAATCGGCGGAGGAAGGTTAGTTGTTCAAATTGTGAATTTCCGTAAAGGTCATCCTATTCTGATTACTCCATTGTTTTAGACACTTTTACCTTCCATTCTTCCGGCCCCAATTCAAGGTATTCCCATTTAAACGGCTCACTGCTTTCGGCTTCTATCTGGTAGTACAAAGGCTTAGGATCATGGTCATTAATAAAAATAAATGCTTCTCCCGAAGTAAGTTCCTCAAAGGCATCAAAAACCATTTCGTGACGCCGGGCGGGATGGAAAGGGCGAACATCGAATTCTCTGATTACCTTAATATCCGAATCGTCTGAAATGACATCCCTGATTTTCCTGATATGGATAACGTATTCACCGGGAATTTGTTTTTTGTAAATCCACTGATGCTTATCTCCAAATTTATCTTTAAAAATGGAATGAATTTCTCCTGGTTCTTCCTCCGCAATTATTTCCATAGTGTCGCCTTCAGGCATCATGCCATAACGGTGAAAAACCACGTGTTTCCAATCCTCCGTGTCTACTTTCCTAAGGTCCATAAGCGTTGAAATATCAGTGAATTCGCGTCCTTTGGAGGATTCGGTGCGGGTAACTTTTACCTTCCAGTCTCTTCCGCCGCGCTGCAGGTACTCCCAGCCTACCACATCTCCGTGGATAGAGCGAAATTCGTAATACAATGGCAGAGGATCATGGTCATTGATAAAGATAAAACTCTGGTCAACAGGTAACTCTTTGAACATCTGCAAAAGTGTTCGATGTCTTTCCATTGGAATGAATACACGCACATCCAATTCCTGTGTTATTTTTGAATCATTACTCATGATTGATGGTTTTTTAAAATGAGAAGGGTCTGGCATTAACAGATGCCGGAATTTCTATAAACGATGATCTTTTCAGGAACAAAAGTACGGCAAAAACGAACTGCTTAAATTAGACTTTTGCCCCTGCCATTATTGACCCTGATTTTTTTTGCAAAAGCATTCTTTATTATGTATTTTTAAAAATTTTATTTCAAAGAGTAAAAGTATAATAATGGAACGACGGAAGTTTATCAATGGATTGCTTGCAGGGACAACTGTATTAAGCGCTGCTCCTTTATCTTTTTTAAGCGCCTCTTCAACAAAAAACGGATTTGCAGAGAAGCCTTTTAAAATGAAGTTTTCTCCGGATTTTAACATTTTCCCTGGTCAGCAGGGGAAGGATGTGGAAGATCAGATTAAATGGGGGTATGATCAGGGTTTTCGTGCCTGGGAGACCACTTTTTTGAAAAACAGGCCGGTGGAAGAACAGGAACGAATCAGCAGGGTCATTCAGCAAAAAGGAATGGAGTTTGGACAGTTCGTAGGCACCTACACATTTAAAAACGTAACTTTTGCCGGGAGAGATAAAGCGCTGCGTGAAAGCGTGCTGGATGATGTAAAGGCATCTGTGGAAATTGCCAAACGGATGAATACTAAATTTATTCATAATGTGTTAGGTTTAGCAGATCCCAAGCTGCCTGCTGATTTTCAAATGGCTAATGCCATTGAGTTACTGAAACGTATAGCCGATATTTATGAGCCACATGGGATAGTGATGGTGATGGAGAGTATGAATCATAAAATTAATCATCCAGGCGTTTTCTTACATACCATACCACAGGGCTATGCCCTGGCAAAGGCGGTTGGGAGCCCCAGCGTAAAGGTGCTTTTTGATGCTTACCATGTGCAGATAGAAGAAGGCAATTTAATTCCTACAATAGACTATGCCTGGGATGAGATTGCTTATTTTCAGATAGGAGATAATCCGGGACGTAAGGAGCCTGGTAGTGGAGAGATAAACTATGTCAATCTGTTGCAGCATATATACGACAAGGGGTACCGTGGATTTGTAGGATTGGAGCACGGTATCAGCAAACCTGGAAAAGAAGGAGAATTAGCAGCCCTGAGGGCCTACCGGTCTATTGATCCCAAATAAACGGATGTCATAAACTTCCCTTCAGAAAAAAATCTACGGAAAGATAAAACTCATACGGCGGGTTTATTATCCGTTAATTGCGTGTAAGGAAAGGTAATGCCCTCGTTTATAATACCGTTCAGTTCCTTCGTTTCTTTATTCAATAATTTGAGTTCATAAAAATCTTTTCTGCGGTCCTTTAAATTTCTTACACTGCCATAACTGTGAAGCTCATCTAACAACGATAAATCCACCCCCGCTATTAGAATCATTTCTGTATTGGCGGTGGCTTCACTGATGATACAGTTGGAAGGGAAAGTAAAATCACTCGGAGTAAATACGGCGGCCTGTGCGTATTGAATGTCCATATTTTCCACCTTAGGCAGATTACCCACGCTGCCGGTTATAGCGACATAACATTCATTTTCAATGGCTCTTGCCTGCGCACATAATCGTACCCGCATGTAGGCGTTTTGTGTATCTGTTAGAAAGGGTACAAAAAGAATCTGCATGCCGTTATCGCTTAATAAACGGGATAATTCAGGAAACTCAATATCATAGCATATCAAAATGCCTATTCTCCCTGCATCGGTATCAAATACTTTAATGCTGTTACCCCCCTTCATTCCCCAGTGTTTGGCTTCATCGGGAGTGATATGAATCTTTTCGTACCGATCTACTGCGCCATTACGGTGGCAAAGAAAGCCTACGTTTATCAGGGAATCACCCTCAATTTGAGGCAGGCTACCGGTGATGATATTCACATTATAACGAATAGCCAGTTCCCTAAATCTTTCTTTAATTTCTTCTGTATATTGGGCCAGCGCACGCATGGCTTCCGCTTCCGGCATATCGTTAAAACCAGCAAGCAATGGGCCATTGAATAATTCCGGAAATAAAGCAAAGTCGCTTTTATAAGCAGAAACAGAGTCTACAAAATACTCTGCCTGGCGGAATAATTCGTCCAGATTTTTATAGGGCCGCATCTGCCACTGTATCAAACCTAATCGTACGAAAGTCTTTACATTAAAGAGATGCTTCGGGTCTGGATCATAATATACATTAGACCATTGCAGTAAAGCAGCATACTCCTTACTTGCCTTATCCTCGGGAAGATAATGATGCAGAACTTTTACGGGATGAAAATCATTGGAAAGCTGAAAACTCAGCACCGGATCAAAAATATCCTTGCTTTTTACTTTTGCTATATATTCTTTAGGACTGAGCTGTTCCGCATATTTATAATAATTGGGTAATCTTCCTCCAAAGATGATAGACCGTAAATTAAGGTTCTCACAGAGATCTTTCCGGGCATCATATAATCGTCTTCCCAGACGCAGCCCCCGATAATCAGGATGGATGAATACTTCAATCCCATATAATACGTCTCCTTTAGGATCGTGGGTATTAAAGGTATAGTTACCGGTAATTTGTTTATAGGTATGATTGTCACCAAAACGCTTATAATCAACAATTATAGACAAGCCGCAGCCCACCACCATGCCATCTGCTTTAATAACCACCTGTCCTTCCGGAAATTTTTGAATTAATCTTTCTATTGCTTCTGAACTCCAGTACCCACCCTGCCAGCCGCCATAGGAAGCCTTCATGGCCTCTAATAATTGCTTATAGTCCTCAAAATGAAGGGCATCAATTTCTATTTGTGCTATGTCCATCTAAGCATTATACGAAAAAAAATGCAATATTCATAATCTTTTTGAGCCGCCCTATCTTCATCCTAAATTAAATCCCATTGCTTTCTTGGCTTACGAATCAACAGAGCATTGGCTTCTTTATCTCCAATAAATCTCTCCTTCTTAGCATTCCATTCCAGGGGACGCCCCAAACGGTAAGATATTAACCCCAGGTGCATAGGGAGGGTCATTTCCCGTGCGTAGGTCAGGTTAGATTCCGGCTGGGTTCTGTTCTTTACCGCATCCACAAAGTTTTGCTGATGTCCGGGCGATCTTGGAATACTTTGAGGTACATCCGGAAGGTCGGTAACCGTTTCGCCATTAATGGTAATCAAACGGGTACTGTAATCGCAAAGCAGGGTGCCCTTATCTCCTTCGAAATAAGCACCGATACCCTTGCCTTCTGCTCCCGGAACATCGGGTGTTTCCGTAGTCCAGTGAATATTCAGGCCGTCAAATGCGTAATCAATATTAATCCATAGAGGCGCATCTGCTATACTGTTGGGGATGGCTCCTCCTTTGGCATTGATATGCTTTAACCTTTTGGGTTGCAATGACCAGAAAACAATATCCGCAATATGACACCAGAAATCGGCAAAAGTGCCTCCGGAATAATCCAGAAAATAGCGGTAGGTAAAATGACATTTTGCAGGGATATATTCTACATAGGGAGCAGGTCCTAACCACATGTCCCAGTTAAGGGTGGAGGGAATCGCTTCCGGTGTGGTAGATCCCAATTCAGGTTCTGTGGCATTTTTCCACAGGCGAACGGTACTTACCTTACCGATAGCGCCCGACTTAATAATTTCAGCCACCCGATGATAATTATCTCCGGCATGGATTTGTGTGCCCATTTGAAATATCCGGTTATAGCGGTTGGCATTCTTCAGCATAATCTGCGCTTCCCTGGGATTGTAAGAGAGCGGCTTTTCGCCATATACATCTTTACCCGCCTGAAAGGCCAGCGAAGCAATGGTAGCGTGCCAATGATCAGGGGTGGCACAGGAAATAGCGTCAATATCATTCCTGTCGAGGATGTGCCTGAAATCGCTATAGGTTTGGGCCCGGGTATCAGGATGGATTTTTCGGAGAGATTGTAATGTATTGCCTAAATGGATTTCATCTACATCACAGAGCGCCACAATTTCCACTTCAGGAAGTTTGGCAAACCAATTCATGTGCGCATTTCCCATTCCACCTAATCCAATATGCGCTATACGCAGTTTGTCGCTGGGCGCCGCTTTGCTGTACAATGAAGGTAAAATGGCAAAGCCTGCAGCTCCAAGCGCTGTCGTTTTAATAAATTGTCTCCGGGTTTGCTGAGGTTTATTCATAATGTTGTTTTATAAAGGAAAGAAAATAATAAGAATAAAATACGATGCAACTATTGTTGTATTTTTATAATTCTAAAAGATTTCCCACAGTAATCAAGGCTCAATTTAGGGAAAGTTTTTATAAGTGAAATAGGATACGATCCTCACAGAAAATTATATTTATCTTTCATCCTGTTTCGAAAATATTAAACAATATGAAAAGTTCAGCTCTGGGTCGTCGTCAGTTTATTACGCAATCATCTAAAGTGGCTGCAGGGATAACTTTGTTCTCCTCTTTATCTCCTAAAGCGGGAGCAAAAGTAAATCATCAGTCTCGGATCAGATTTTCTGTCATTAACATCAACCACCCACACATCTATGGGATGGTGGATGCCGTAACCAGGGGTGGAGGAGAACTGGTTTCTTTTTTTGTTAAGGAGCCTGATCTTGCCTCAGCCTTTGCTAAGAGATACCCTCAGGCAAAAGCTGCCCGAAGTCAAAAAGAAGTGCTGGAAGATAATACAACGCAACTTATTTTAAGTTCGGGCATACCGGTAGAACGCGCTCCTTTGGGAATCGAAGTCATGCGTCACGGGAAAGATTATTTGGTGGATAAACCAGGTATCACCACACTCAAACAAATGGCAGAGGTGCGCCGGGTACAAAAGGAAATGAAGCGGATGTACACCATTATGTATAGTGAACGTTTTGAGAATAGAGCTACGGTTAGGGCCGGCGAATTGGTAAAGTCTGGCGCAATTGGCAATGTTATACAAACCATTGGTTTGGGGCCGCATCGCATGGGCGCTTCATCCCGGCCTCAGTGGTTTTTTGACAAAAAATATTACGGGGGAATTATCACGGATATTGGCTCCCATCAGTTTGATCAGTTTTTGTTTTTTACCGGTTCCACCAAAGCCGATATTATAGCTTCACAAATTGCCAATGTGCATTATCCGCAATATCCGGAATTTGAGGATTTTGGCGATGTGATGGTAAGAGGTAATCATGGTACCGGCTATATTCGTGTTGACTGGTTTACCCCCGACGGATTGGCTTCATGGGGAGATGGGCGACTGACTATACTGGGTACTGATGGCTATATTGAGATTCGTAAAAACATTGATATTGCAGGCCCTCCCGGTGGAAATCATCTTTATCTGGTAAATCAGAAAGAAACGAAATTTATGGATTGCAGTAAGGATCCGCTTCCTTTTGGAGAACAATTTGTAAACGATGTGATTAACCGTACTGAAACATCCATGTCGCAGGAGCATTGCTTTCTTGCTACTGAACTGGCTTTGCAGGCACAGGCTAGGGCAAAGAGATTAGATTACAAGAAATAGACCCGCTCTCGGTTAATACCTGAGTGGTTTGACAGATGCTATGGATGACGTCTTCGCCACACACCATTCTCTAGTCGCCTCTGGCCACTAACCCAGAAACTGCAGGGAAAGAATTCCGGGAAATATGCAGATCTGCTTTAAGCAGATTAATAAATTAAAGACTGCTATGAAAAGTTTTAAATTTCAAAGAGGATAGTTGTCCTTAATGTTAGTAACGAGAGTGGTACGATTGTTTCAATCGGCGACAGGGAAACGGAAAGAATATCTCAAATTCATAAAGGAAACAGGCGTATTTGTGCAGACAAGGAAGTTAGGTTAAGTCCTTATTTTTGGAATTCTGCCCGATATTGTTTGGGGTTTAAGAAGATTTTGATATTGAAAATGAAAGAAACGAAAAACAGGAAGAAACAGATAAAATTATCAAAATAGAAACACAAATTATTTACTAACATAAGCATTTGTGCAAGCGGACAGGTAGCTACTTATTGCTCATTTTTCTATTGTACCACCTGCACAAATGCCCCATCCGATAGGAAAAATGAATGTTCCAATTCTGCTGCATGCTGAAAACATATCAAAATCCTTCCCCGGCGTGAAGGCGCTCAACAAGGTGCAGCTGCGGGTTGAACAGGGAGAAGTACACGCTCTGATGGGCGAAAACGGGGCAGGAAAATCTACCCTGATGAAGATTTTGATGGGAATGCTCACTCCTGATGCGGGCCAGATCATATATAAAGGCCAGCCGATTTTTTTTAATTCGGTCCTGGATGCCCGAAAGGCGGGGATAACCATGATCCATCAGGAACTACAACCTTTTCCTGAATTAAGTGTGGGAGAGAATATTTTTATGGGAAATGAACCTTCCCTCCTTTTTCCCGGATGGATTAATAGAAAGAAACGGAATAAAGATGCACAGGTACTATTAGCTGCATTAGGGTTGCAAATAGGGGCAACCCGGCAAATGAAAACCCTGAGTGTGGCTGAAATGCAGATGGTAGAGATTGCAAAAGCGCTTTCTGGCAAAGCAGAAGTGATTATTATGGATGAGCCAACCTCTGCTATTTCGGATAAAGAAACGATGCAGTTGTTTCGAATTATCCGGGAGCTCAAGCAACGGGGAATTGCCGTAATTTACATCTCTCATAAGATGGATGAAATTTTTCAGATAGCAGATACCATTTCGGTGATGCGTGATGGTACCTACACGGGAACTTATCCTGCCGGGGCGCTCAACAAAAATGAATTGATTGCTCTGATTGTTGGAAGAGATCTGACCTCGGTTTATGAGAAGACGCCTGTGAAGCCAGGGCAGGTAGCTTTGTCGGTTCGTGAACTTTGCGGGAAGAGATTTAACCGGATTAGTTTTAATGTTCGTAAAGGAGAAATCCTGGGTATAGCAGGTTTGATGGGTGCCGGCAGAACAGAGGTGGTTAATGCTATTTTTGGTTTGGAGCCATTGGATTCAGGAATAATAGCTGTTGGAGGAAAAGAGGTTTCTATTCGTTCACCGAAGGATGCTATAAAATACGGAATTGGACTGATTACAGAAGATAGAAAGGGTAGCGGTTTGGTGCTTTCCCTGAATGTTGTCCACAATATTACGCTTGCGGCCCTGAAGAAATACTGCCGGGGTCCGTTTATAAACCGAAGGAAGGAATGGGCGGCTGCCAACGGGCAGATACAACAATTTTCAATTAAAACTCCTTCCGGTAACCAGATTGTAAATTTCTTAAGCGGTGGAAACCAACAAAAGATTGTGATAGCAAAAGTATTGCTCAACGATCCGGAGATTATTATACTTGATGAACCCACTCGTGGAATTGATATTGGCGCCAAAGCGGAAATCTACAAGCTGATGAACAGCCTCGCTGAACAAGGGAAAGCCATTATAATGGTTTCTTCCGAATTGCCCGAAATTCTGGGAATGTGCAGCCGGATATTGGTTATGCACAACGGGGAGATTACTGCCGCATTGGATGGAGAGAAAACAAACCAGGAAGAGATTATGCATTATGCCATGAGCTGACAAGCCAGAAATGATTTTTGAAGTTCAGAATTAAAATAGTACAAGACAATAACAAAAAATGAATCGTCTGAAAATAAAAATCCCTTTCCATTATTTATCTAAATATGGAATCTTTATAGCCTTTATATTTATTTGCATCCTGCTCACTATTGCAACTCCCTATTTCCTTACTACCCAAAATATCCTGATTGTATTACGACAGGTTTCTATTAACGGAATTCTGGCTATTGGTGTAACCTTTGTTATCATTACCGGAGGGATTGATCTCTCTTTAGGTTCGGTGTTGGCCTTAGCCGGAGTGGTGGCTGCAGGTTTTGCTCATCCCGGCGATTTCCCTTTGATCGTTCCCATTGCAGCAGGATTATTAACCGGGGTGTTGATTGGATGGATAAACGGTTTAACCATTACCATTGGAAAGGTGGCGCCTTTTATCGTTACCTTAGGCATGATGACAATAGCGCGAGGGCTGGCGCTGGTATGGAGCGATGGCCGCCCGGTTACCAACCTGGCTACATCGTTTAATGATATTGGCGGAGGAAACTGGATGTACATCCCTGTGCCAATTCTTTTGTTTGTATTGGTAATTATTGTCTCATCGGTTATTTTAAAGTATATGCGCATGGGGCGCTATATTTTTGCGGTGGGAGGAAACGAAAATGCAGCTAAGGCTTCCGGCATAAGGGTAAACCGGGTGAAGATGTTTGCCTATATCATTTGTGGCGGACTGGCCGGGCTGGCGGGGATTGTGCTGGCAGCACGTATCAATACCGGACAACCCAATGCAGGCATCGCCTATGAACTGGATGCTATTGCAGCCGTGGTAATTGGAGGCACCAGTTTATTTGGCGGGAAGGGGAGTATTATGGGAACAGTAGTTGGGGTTTTGATAATTGGAGTGATCAATAACGGATTAGACTTGCTCAATGTAACTTCCTACTATCAGCAGATTGTTAAAGGAGCTATTATCATTGCAGCAGTATTGCTTGATAGAAACAATGCACAGTAAAAAGGACGATTCGCGGATGTGTTAAGAAGGCCGCGAATGATTGAACCGAATAATGCTACCGGTCGGTGTCAGCACTGACCGGAAAGTTTTGTATGAAACGAAAATTGAAAGGTGTCCTTTTCCTGAATTCCCCAAAAAAATATTTATCTTCCCTCCTTTTATAAAATTTAATAGTGTTTATGAAGTTTTATACTTTTTTTTCTTTTTTCGTGACCGGAGTGATCCTGGCAGGATGCAACAGAGGAGCTAACAAAAGTGGAGAAGATCGTCTGGTGATAGGCGCTTCCATGCTCAGCTTGCAGTCGGAGTTTGTGGTGAATGTGAAGGACGCAATGGAAGCCCGTGCAAAAGAAAAAGATGTGGAATTGATGGTGAGTGATGCGCAACGAACGGCAGACAAACAGGTGCAGCAAATAGAAACTTTTATCTCCCAGAAAGTGGATGCTATCATCCTGAATCCATGTGAGGTGGAAGCCAGTTCGCCGGCAGTTGAAAAAGCAAAGGCAGCAGGTATTCCGGTCGTTAATGTTAATTCTGAAACCACGGCCGTTCCGGATGGATTTGTAGGCTCGCATGACGAAGAATCTGCCGCAATAGCCATGGAGGAGATTGTCAGGCTGCTAAAAGGCAAAGGCAATATCCTGATGATGGAAGGTTATATGGGACAGGCGGCACAAATTAAAAGATCTGCGGGCGCTGAAAATATATTGTTGAAGTATCCTGATATTAAGATACTCACCCGACAGACTGCCGAATGGGATCGAGCTAAGGCAATGAGTTTGATGGAAAACTGGATACAGAGCTATGGAGATAAGATGGATGCAGTATTTGCGCAAAATGACGAGATGGGGATGGGAGCTGTTCAGGCCCTGGAACAGGCTAAGCTGAAGCACAAAGTGGTGGTGGTCAGTATTGATGCCATTGCCGATGCCCTGCAGGCAGTGAAAGACGGACGCCTGGATGCCACCGTATACCAGGATGCAAAGGGTCAGGGTGCCGGCGCTGTGGATATGGCTATTCAGCTTGCCAAAAAAGAACCGGTAGAAAAGAAGGAAGTATTCATTCCGTTTCAACTGGTGACGAAGGAAAATGCAGAGAGCTTTTTAAAATGAAACTTCAATATTATTTAAGACAAGCCTTTTGAAATCAAAATATTTCTTTCAAGAATGATTCATCGTCGTCAATTCATCAGATCATCCGGAATGGCTGCGGCAGGGATAGCGCTCACCTCTCATTTTGAATTTGCCGGAGAACCCGTTAGAAAGCGAAAAATCCGAATGGGTATCATTGGCGGACGTTTTGGCGTCGGATCATGAGAGACGTGCAGTGGCTGCGCTGGAAGCAGGAAAACATGTATTATGTGCCGTGCCTGCGGCAATGACGCTGGAAGAATGTGAACAGCTTCGGAATACTGTGCAGCGGACAGGACTAACCTATATGATGGCGGAAACGACAACCTACCGCCAGAACACCATTTCAGTAAAGAAAATGTATCATGAAGGCGACTTCGGAACAATTTTTAGCGCTGCTGCAGAATACAACCATCCGGGTCTGGAAGTATTATATATGGAGAACGGGGCGCCCACCTGGCGACATGGTTGCCCACCAATGCATTATCCCGCATACTGTATCGCATTTTTAATCGCAGTTACGGGAGAGCGATTGACAGAAGTAAGTTGTCTGGGCTGGGGTGATGAAAGTCCGGCACTTGCGGGTAATCCTTATAATAATCCCTTCTGGAATGAAACGGCTTTTTTTAAAACTAACAGGGGTACTCCTTTTCAAGTAGAAGCGAACTGGAAGGGAGCTCTAAGAGAGGTGGAACGTGGGGAATGGCGTGGAGATAAAATGAGTTTCTTTTCCGCCATGAAGGAAGGGGAAAAACATACCATTGTTCATGCAGCAGACAAACTGGGTAGGGATGATGCCGGTTTTGTGCACAAGTCGTCTCTTGTTGAAGAGTATAAGCAACCGAAATGGTGGCAAACAGAATTGTTACCTGAGCCCCTGCGACATGATAGCGGACACGATGGCTCCCATACCTTCATAACCCATGAATTTATACATGCGCTGATCCATGATAGAAAACCTGAAGTGGATGTACACGAAGCAATCGCCTATACGGCTCCGGGTATTGTGGCGCATCAGTCTGCATTAAGGAATGGAGAAACCTTAAAGGTTCCTTCCTTCGATTAGGCAGAATTGAAACAAATTCCGGCATGCTGATAAAAGAGAATTTCCTGTTTCTGCAATTATCAGAAGAAAGTCTGGCACATGGTAGCGCTAATGCTGCCATATGCTGTATTTATAAAATGCGATAGCCAAAAAATCGTTTTCTTTTAACCTCTGTTATTCACATGGTGTTAATTTCTTTCCTGTATTGAAAAAAAATTAATAGAGAACTTTATCGCCCGTCTTACGACGAAATAATCCAGAATTATTATTGATTCTTTTTTTTCATAGCAATATGGAGAAGAGGAGTTTTCACTTCAAAAATATATGATACCATGAGTTTATTTGATAAGAGAGTACAGTATAAACCCTTTGAATACCCTGAAGTGTTACAGTTTACCGAGGCCATTAATAAATCATTTTGGGTTCATTCTGAAGTTGATTTTACGGCAGATATCCAGGATTTTCACGCTCATTTAAGCGCTGCCGAACAGGAGGCTATTAAGAACAGTCTCCTGGCTATTGCTCAGGTAGAGGTGGCAGTGAAATCTTTCTGGGGCAATTTATACCAGCATTTCCCCAAGCCCGAGATGAATGGGCTGGGTTCAACTTTTGCAGAATGTGAGTTCAGACATTCGGAAGCCTATTCACGTTTAGTGGAAGTACTGGGATATAATAATCAGTTTGAAAGCCTGGTGGAAGTGCCTGTTATAAAAGAAAGGATTCAATATCTCACCTCTGCGTTGCAAAATGCTAAATCAACCGATAAAAAGGAATACACGGTCTCTCTTATATTATTCAGTCTGCTCATAGAGAATGTGAGTCTGTTTAGTCAGTTTGCCATCATTCTTTCTTTCACCCGCTTCAAAGGATTGATGAAGAATGTGAGCAATATTATTGCCTGGACATCGGTGGATGAGCAGGTGCATGCTAATGCCGGCATTTATTTGATCAACAAATTAAGGGAAGAATATCCTGAAATATTTTCTTCTGAAATGACGGAGCATGTTCGTGCAGTGGTGGAGCAATCAATTGCCACTGAATCCCGCATCCTCGACTGGATTTTCAATACAGGAGAAATTGAAATTATCAATAAAAAGGATCTGATTAATTTTATGAAGCTGAGAGCTGATGACAGTTTGAAACAGATTGGTATTCCTGACATCTTCAATGTCAGTGCAAAGGAAAGCGCCGCAATGTTGTGGTTTGAAGAAGAAGTGTTTTCCAACAGCCTGGACGATTTTTTTGCCAAACGACCCGTAGAATATACCAAATTTGATAAGAGTATATCAGCGAGTGATTTGTTTTAATTTTTGTATTTCACCAAATCAACCTCAATCCATTACCTGTAAAATAGTTTATGTATGAACACGCTGTTTATATCAGCTCCGGAAACCACACAATTATTCGATACCAATGAAAAATTGTCCCGGGAAAAATTATGGTGGAAGAACGAAGAAAGCGAGCAAATCCTTAACAGAGGGTATCTGCTGAAAGGAGAAACCGTGGAAGGAGCAATAGAACGAATATGTTCTGCTGCTGCCCAGCGGCTATACAAGCCCGAATTGAAAGAAGCTTTCAAAGAAATGGTGGAACGTGGATGGATGAGTCTGAGTTCTCCTGTATGGGCCAACATGGGTACTGAAAGAGGACTCCCTATTTCCTGCTTTAATGTGCATGTCCCCGATTACATTGAAGGCATTACACATAAGCTGGGAGAAGTGATTATGCAAACTAAATTGGGCGGAGGCACCTCGGCCTACTTTGGCGCCTTACGGGAACGGGGGAGCGCAGTAACCGATAATGGTAAGAGTAGCGGAGCTGTTAGTTTCATGCGCTTGTTTGATACAGCAATGGATACCATATCACAGGGGGGAGTGCGAAGAGGCGCTTTTGCAGCTTATATGGATATTGATCATGGAGATATTGAGGAGTTTCTAACCATAAAGGATATCGGGCATCCCATACAAAATCTTTTTTATGCAGTATGTGTTCCCGATTACTGGATGCAGGATATGATTGATGGAGATATTAAAAAAAGAGAAACCTGGGCTAAGGTATTGGAGAGCAGGCAACAGAAAGGGTTGCCGTATATTTTCTTCTCCGACAATGTAAACCGGAATAAACCTCAGGTGTATAAGGACAATAACTTAACGATTCACGCCAGCAATCTCTGTTCAGAAATCATGTTACCTTCCACCGAAGAAGAATCTTTTATCTGCTGCCTCTCATCCATGAACCTGGAGCTGTACGACGAATGGAAGGATACCGATGCGGTTAAGCTGGCAATCTTTTTTCTGGATGCAGTATTGCAGGAATTCATTGCCAAATCGGAGGATAATTATTATCTGAAATCAGCCAACACCTTTGCTAAAAGACATAGGGCATTAGGATTAGGCGTTTTGGGCTGGCATTCGTATCTGCAAAAGAACAGCATCCCCTTTGAAGGATTAAAGGCTAAGCAACTCACTACCTCTATTTTTCAGGAAATTCAGGAGAAGGCGGTAAAAGCCAGTAAAGACCTCGCCTGGATATATGGAGAACCGGAATTATTGAAAGGATATGGAAGAAGGAATACCACACTGCTGGCTATAGCTCCTACTACTTCCTCCTCAGCTATATTGGGTCAAACGTCCCCGGGAATAGAACCTTTCAGCAGCAACTATTATAAAGCCGGTCTGTCAAAAGGTAATTTTATGCGGAAGAATAAATACCTCAGGGAAGTATTGATACAAAAAGGTATGGATAATGAAGATACCTGGCGTAGCATCATGCTGCACCATGGCAGTGTGCAACACCTAAAAGAACTGACGGCTGAAGAAAAGGAAGTATTCAAAACCTTTAAGGAAATCAGTCAGTTAGAAATTATTCAACAGGCTTCTATCCGCCAAAAATATATTGATCAGGCCCAAAGTTTGAATCTGAATATACCCGCAGACGTCCCTATTAAGGAAGTTAATAAACTATTGATTGAAGCGTGGAAATTAGGAATAAAAACACTTTATTACCAACGCAGTCAAAGTGTAGCCAAAGAAATGGTGACCAACCTGGTCAGTTGCAAAAGTTGTGAAGCGTAAAATCAGTTTGTGCTTTTTCGCAATTTCTGGATTAATGATAAGGTTAATTTAATCATAAATAAAAATATGAATTAAATTAGCCTTGTAAAACATTGAGATCTCCTCGTTTTATTTTCGGTATGGATCAATCTTCCAATTAAGGTTATCGGGTTGAATCAGGGATGCTGTATCTTCCTGTATGCATTCGCAATGGGTTTGTTTTCTTTTTCCCTTATCGCTATAATCGGGAAGATGTTTGTTAAACAGTTAACCAGGTTGGATGAGAGTGCGGATTTTGTATGCTTTAGTTAAACCATATTTTACATAAATTAAATTACAATAACAGTCAAACATGAGTTATTACAATTTTCTTCTGACCTTATTTATCGTCCTCGCAGTGGCGATTATGCTTGTATTTTATTGGGTGTATCACACTTCGCTCGGAAAAGACGAAGAGAAGAAGGGAATGACTTCCCCCACGAGGAAGAGGTTCATATTTTTTCTTTCCCTTGCCGTAGTGGTTATTGTTCTTTTGTCTGTAACTATTCCTCAATCGCCATATTATAAATTCGCAGAGGACGTACCATCGAAAGTTATCTATGCCACTGCCTCACAATTTAGTTTTTCGCTGTCTTCTCAGCCTCCGGGAGAAAAGAAAACCGGCCCTAAAGAAAAGATTGTCCTGTCGGCAAATGAATTGGTGGAGTTTCGGGTGGCCAGTAAAGATGTTAATCATGGATTTGGAATTTATAATGACAAGGCAGAACTGGTGGCTCAAACGCAAGCTATGCCTGGATATATCAATAAGCTGAGATGGAAATTTAATCAGCCCGGCACCTATAATGTTTTATGCATCGAATATTGCGGTATGTTTCATGAAATCATGAGAACTTCCTTCACTGTAAAATAACAAATTATACAAAATGGCTACATTATCACTCAAAAGAACTACTGCAGTTTGGATTATTCTTATTCTTGCGTTGTTTGTAATTGCTATTATCTTAGGTATAACAATGCGTTTCAACCAGGGCAACGATATCGCTCTTAGTTCGGTTACGTTTTATTCATTCATGACCACCCATGGCGTAACCATGGTGGGGATATGGTTTGTGGCGGGAATGGTTAGTACCAATTATCTGCTTTCGCGTTATGTAAAAGTGTCCACACGGATAAATGTTATTGCAATGATATTTACCGTAGTGGGTGTACTTCTTTTATGGAGCAGTACTTTCATCGGTAAATTCCATGCTGCCTGGACCTTTTTATATCCTTTACCTTTTCATCTCCCGGGAAACACCAACTGGTCCACTCCCATTTTCCTGTTGTCGCTAACTATACTCACGATTGGATGGCTGATATGGACGCTGGATCTGTTGGCCAGGATCTTAAAAAGCTATTCTTTCAGGCAAGCCTTTGGATGGCAGCATTTATCAAAGAATCCGACTTCCGAAACGCCTCCGTTTATTATGATTTCTATGGTAACCCTCATAGGAATACTCACCTGTTTGATTTCGGCAGTCATCCTGGTCGTTTTGTTTTTTGCTGAATATTTCTCCGGTGGAAGTTTTAAAAACGACCCCCTTTTGATAAAGAACATCACCTATTTTTTTGGTCATACTATTATAAATGAAGCGCTTTATTTGGGATTGGCTGCCCTATATGAATTGTTTCCGGAAATCAGCGGTCGTCCAAAATTCAAAACCACCTGGTATGTAGCGCTGGCCTGGAATTGTACTATGGTATTTGTATTAACGGCCTTTTTTCACCATTTATATATGGATTTT
Source organism: uncultured Terrimonas sp. (assembly GCA_964518685.1). Classification (GTDB taxonomy): domain Bacteria; phylum Bacteroidota; class Bacteroidia; order Chitinophagales; family Chitinophagaceae; genus Agriterribacter. Next base: position 1,293 of record CAZFGP010000067.1, on the reverse strand, counting down.
GTTCAACCGCTGGGCTTCCAGTTGGTGGGACAATTAGCTTCTTATTTTTCAAGTCTTCCTGCTGCTGCGGTCAGTGCCTTTAGTGTAATTGTTGTAGTATTTAAAAACCGCATCCAATGGTCTATGCCAAACCTGTTGTTTTTTCTTGGGGTGATGGGTTGGCTTATTGGCGGGATAGGAGCTGTTATTGATGCCACCATTTCCAATAATTTCATTTTGCATAATACTCTCTGGGTTCCTGCCCATTTTCATACCTACAATGCTCTGGGAAATGTACTCTTTAGTTTGGCCTTTTTTATATGGGCAGCTAATGAATTTTCCAATCAACATGGCAAGGGTAAAGCCGAAGCTGTAAAAATACTCTTATTGCTGGTTGGAGGATTAGGTTTGGTTATGATGTTTTATATTGCAGGTGCGCATTCAATTCCGAGAAGATTTGCCGTATATCCTAAGGAATTTACTTCAGCCGCGCTCCTGGCTTCTGCCGGCGCATGGTTTGCGATTGTGTATCTCCTCGGAGTATTGTGGCTGTTGTTCAATATAGTAAAAAAATGTACAAAAGTATTTTCATCGGTATCCTGAGTTTTTTTACATCCGGCGCCACAGGGCAATCCGGATTATCCGGCTATAATTTTTCCGAAGAAACTGCTTTGTACAGAAAAATTGCCCCCGTTGAGATTATAACAGGTGAGGGAGAAAAAAATATTTCTGACCTCTACAAAGAAGCGCCTCTTATCCTGGCAATGGTTTATACCAGATGCACGGGGGTGTGCAGTCCTTTGCTGTTACGACTCGCTGAAAGTTTAAGAGATATTTCAGCCAAAGAGCGTTTCAGAATTGCGGTAATTAGTTTTGATCAGGCTGACAGTTTGCGGGATATGCTGCATTTAGAGAAATATTTTTCCGGGGAGAAAGATAACCGCTGGACATTCGCTATTACCCCACAGATTGACACGCTAATCAGATCAATAGAATTTACGTCTACATGGGATAGTGTAACCCGTCAGTTTGATCATGAAGCGCTCCTCGTTGGCATAAATCAGGAAGGCTATGTGGTGAAAAAGCTGTCAGGCCTGCGTGATAATAAAGACATACTCTCAATGGTTAAAGAGATTAATGGCGCTTTCGTACCTTCCTATCCTGTACCGGGCAGCGAAACTTTTTTTTCATGCTTTACCTATAATCCGGCTACGCAAAAAAGACAACCTGCCTGGGGATTATTACTGCTCGTGTCGCCTGTTGTACTCACACTTTCCATAATTGGTGTTTTTGCCCTTAAATATCGCAGAAGAA
>CAZFGP010000066.1:0-22241 GCA_964518685.1 uncultured Terrimonas sp. | reverse complement strand
GGGTGGTGACACCCGCCTGAGACAATTCTAAATGCACCCCGCAAAAGTCTCTATAACCCCTATAAGCAAAATGCAGTATATTTATAAACCGGGTGCTTTAAATAAATCACCTAAGCCAATAAACTACACGCAAAAAATAAAATTACCGAATGTAGCAATACAAATCACAATCAGCAATAACACATCTGCTCTTATATGGACAACACTAATGATAAATTTCTGCTTTTGCTCCAAAAACTGGAAACGCTTTATAAGCGACAGGATAATCTATTAGATGAAATCAACCAGTTGCATGCGGAAATAGCCAGACTGAAGGAGTTGAAGGCTCCGGACGACTCTTTGCAACAGATAGAAGAGAAAGAAACAACTAATGCTGCTTTATCTTCAGCGTTTCACACAGAAGCATTATCTGCCGCACAAAATTTAAAACAACCCATAACCCTTTCCTCCTTAGAAACTTCAAACTCTTCTCCTTTTGATAAGACAAAATCTGGTTTTGAAAAATTTGTAGGAGAAAATCTGATTAATAAAATTGGGATCATTATAATCATTCTGGGAATTGCCATCGGCGCCAAATATGCCATTGACCGGCACCTTATCAGTCCGCTGACCAGAATTATTCTGGGATATACCGGTGGGATTATCCTACTTGGATTTGCTATCAGGCTCCGAAAAAATTACGAAAACTTCAGCGCTGTTTTATTAAGCGGATCTTCGGCAATTCTTTATTTCATCACTTACACGGCTTATAGTTTTTATCAGTTAATGCCACAGAGCATGGCCTTTGCACTTATGTTAGTATTTACCGTACTTACTGTGATAGCCGCGATTGTTTACAACAAACAAATCATTGCCCACATCGGACTGGTGGGCGCATACGCAGTGCCATTTCTCCTTTCTGATGGTTCGGGAAAAGTACTGATCCTGTTTATCTATATGGCTATCATAAATATCGGCATTGCAGTTATTGCGTTAAAAAAATATTGGAAACCGTTGTATTATGCCTCTTTTATCATGACCTGGCTGATCTTCGGTTCATGGTATTTGTTTAACTATGAGGTCAAATCACATTTTAGCCTGGCTTTTATATTTTTAACGGTCTTTTTTATTATATTTTATTCCATCTTTCTGTCTTATAAGGTGTTTAAAAAAGAACAGTTTGCAACCCATGACATCTTTCTTTTACTCATCAATTCTTTTGTATTCTATGGGTTGGGCTATTCCATTTTATATGATTATAAAGGCGGGGAAAAAATGTTGGGACTTTTTACTCTTTGCAATGCCCTGATACATTTGCTGGTAGGGATTTTTATTTTCTTACAAAAAAAGACCGACAGAAATCTTTTGTATTTCATTTTTGGATTAATGCTGGTTTTTTGTACCATCGCTATCCCCGTTCAGTTAGACGGGAATTGGGTAACCCTGTTATGGACTGGGGAAGCCCTCCTGTTATTTTGGATAGGAAGGTCAAAACAGGTAATTGTATATGAAAAAATATCTTATCCGCTGATGGCATTAGCGTTTGTCAGTCTTATTCAGGATTGGGAATCCAATTACAACCATTTTGATTTCTATAACAGGACGGCAAAGATATTTCCGGTCATAAACATTCATTTTTTCACTTCATTACTTTGTACAGGTGCCTTTGCCTGGATCAACCTGCTCAAATTTAAAATCCCTGCTCCTCCTGATCTGAAACTTAAACCGGCGATAACAACGATCATCAATTTTGGTATTCCATTTATATTACTTTGCACGGGCTATTATACTTTCCGTTTAGAGATTGGCAATTACTGGGAGATGCTATACCGGGAAAACACTTCGTTAAACGATTCCAAACCCTTCTGGGATGGGGATGATCTGCAAAACGATTATTTCAGGTATATGAAAACGCTTTGGATAATCAATTACTCCTTAGCCTTCTTCTCTGCAATAAGTATACTCAATTATTTAAAACTGAAAAATGTCCAAATCGGAAGGGTGATACTGGCATTGTCCATTATTACTATTTTCATCTCTCTTACAAAAGGACTTTATATTCTCAGTGAATTAAGGGACGATCGCAGTCATTTACTGGCTCTTTTTCCTATGAAAGCGGCTTCTATTTTTGGCATCAGATATATTTCATTCGCTTTTATTTTTCTGGCAATTTTTTCCTGCTTTCAATATTTAAATCGTTTAGAAATAATGAGGACCCTCCATGTTGCGATGGAATACGTACTTCATATCAGTATTTTGTGGATTGCGAGCAGTGAACTTATTCACTGGATGAATATCGCTGGATCCACACAATCGAATAAGTTGGGCTTAAGTATTCTATGGGGCTGTTATTCTCTCTTCATGGTTATTTTAGGCATCCGGAAAAGAAAGAGATATCTTCGGATAGCGGCTATAGGACTTTTCGGCGGCACGCTGCTCAAGTTATTCTTTTATGACCTCTCCAGCCTCGACACCATTTCTAAAACTTTAGTATTAGTTGCTTTAGGAATCCTTCTCTTAATCATTTCATTTATGTATAACAAGTATCGGCAAATTATATAGCAGATAATGATTCTGGCATTTGACACCTACTATTTTGAAAACAAAGCAAAAACAGCTTGTATCGCTTTTGCCAACTGGAATACAAATGCCGGATATAACATTTATTCAGAAACAACCAGCAATGCTGCACCCTATAAATCCGGGGAATTTTATAAAAGAGAATTGCCCTGTATATTAAGCTTATTCAGAAAGATAAGAGTGGGGTTACCGGAGTGCATAGTCATTGACGGCTATGTTTTTTTGGATGACGAAGACAAACCCGGATTGGGCAAACATTTATTCCAAAACCTGAATGAAAAAATACCGGTTATTGGTGTTGCCAAGACCCATTTCGCTACCCTTAACCGGAACCTGAAATTGGTATTCAGGGGCAAAAGCAGGAGACCACTTTACATTACTACTATTGGCATTGATCCTGATTATGCAGCTTCTATGATACAAGAAATGTCGGGAAATTTCAGGATACCGGATTTATTAAAAATCCTGGACGGGATCACCAGGAAAAAAAATTAGCCCCGATGCCTTGTTTTTTTAGCACCGGGGCTGTTATTAGTGTGTGTTTTTTATACTAACGCTGCACCTTAGAAAATATTATATGCAAAACTCAGATAATAGAGTCCGCCGATTTCGGGGTTGCCAAACCCATTCATATAATATTTATTCAACACATTGGTTGCACCCAGCTTCACCAGGGAGCTGATAGCAGGAAAGCGATGCCCAATCATGGCATCGAGGGTAAAGAACGAAGGCACATTTCCTGTAGCAAAATCTCCTTCCCATAAGAACTCAGACTGCCAGCGTCCGGTTAGATTAAATACCATCCGCTTTTCTTTACCAAAACCGGCATGTGCTACGCCGAAATTAATCCGGTGATCAGGCGTATTGAAGCCTGCTACAAAATCTGCAGGCAAGTTACCCAGTTCATCGTGATAATAATTAGCAAAAACCGAGAATCCTCTGGTTAAGCGATAATCCAGTCCTATCCCATATCCGGAAGTTTTTACTTTAATAGGATCAATCTTAACTCCGCCACCACTTGCAGAAGACATTGTAGCTGCATTTTCCACTATTGAATAGATCTGGTTTTGGGTTGGAGATACAGGCTTTGCCAGCAGGGTTCTTCCTATAAAGTTCTCGTATTCTCCGGCATAATAATATACATCAATCAGGAGTTTTTTTGCAATCAATCCTTTATATCCAATTTCATATGAGGATACACTTTCGGGTTTTAGTTCCCGGGGTTGATAGTTTCCAATTACCTGAATGTCATTGTTTAAACGATAAACAGGCTGCGTGCCCAGATTGGGACCGGGTCTCCCGCCTGGCAGCATAGCTTTTTGTATCCAGGGTAATCCGCCCACCAAAAACTGACCCCCGCCAATTTCAAGATTGATATATTGCTGTTGTGTTGAAGGAAAGCGATAAGCTGTTTGATAACTGAGACGTATATTGTGATCCTCAGCCAGCTTAACTACTGCTGATGCTCTGGGTGTAAACCTGCCCTTAAAGTTATCATTCTTATCATAGCGGCCAGAGAAGCTTAAGGCTAACCGGTCATTTATCAATTTCTTTGTGAGTTGTCCATAAGCGCCATATTCATTTATTTTTAAAGGACCATCATAATCTATAAACAAGGTTCCTTTTGAGTTCAGGACATATTGTTTCCATGAAGCGCCAACCACCAATTCCACAAAAGGAATGATTTCTCTGAAGTTATACTGCCCTTCGGTCATCCACAAATCACTGCGATCCAAAAAGAGTCCGCCCTGCGGTATCGGCGTTGCCCGCACTTTATCAAACAATTTTTTAAATTCCGGCGTCCCGGCCAAAGGACGGCCCTGGTCTGCAAATGCACGCGCTGCGGCATGGGCTGCACCTTCGTTTGCCCCTGCTCCGGTTGCCTGAACAAAAGCAGCTACATATTCGGGAAACCATTGCGTACTGGGCTTCCAGGCTTCGTTGATACGCCGGGCCGTAATGGTGGCATTATATGCTTCTCCTGCATTTTCCTGCGTGGTATATCCACGTACAAACCAGTTTCTGCTGTGCAATTCCAGTTTGTACTGACCAATCTTGGCGCCCGTTAGTGCATAGCGGTCACTACCGGTATACACTGTATTTCCGGTTCCAAAATTCCCGGTCAGGGACAATTCCATTTCCGGTGTGATTTTGTAATACAGTCCGCCCGACAATTTAAAATTTACGGTATTGGGATTGATGACATCACTTTCTGCATAGCCGGTACGGGAAGCGCTTGCTTCAGGAATGATATTATTGCGAAGTCCTAAATAAAAAGGCAGCATGTTGGTAACCGGTCCACGTAAAGTAGCCGGCAGAACACCCATAAAAGCCTGTATTTCTGCCGGAGTAGGCATCGCGGGTAACATACCATTCATAGTTTGAACAATATCCACCGTTCCGCTGGTAGCATCCAGAATTCCCTGCCTGGTTTGCCCCTGTACCAACTGGGCAATACTCTTCATATTCAGTCCGTTATCGCGCATATTGGTTTCATCTCCATAAACGTTTATCCCATCGTAATTAGGATCTGTCTGCCTGTTTCCGGGTAATACTTTCCGGGTAAGACGGTTATAATCCTGGGAACTATTAGCAATCCAGTCTTTGGCCTGCACTAATTGAAAACCTATTTTGAAAGCGAATTTATTATTATAGGCTTTTGCCCATCTTGCCGACCAGTCATTATACCAGCCCGGTTTGTCCCGCTGGCTTTTGTCTACATGGTTCACCCCGGTTTTAATCTGAAAACTCAAACCCTGGTATTTAAAAGGACTTTTACTGTTGATCAGCAGCGTACCATTTACCCCACCCGAACCGTATAATGCTGAGGAAGCCCCGGGCAACAATTCCATATTATCCACGTCCAGTTCAGTAAGCCCGGTAAAATTCCCTACTGAAAAATTAAGCCCCGGCGCCTGGTTGTCCATGCCATCCACCAATTGATTCAGGCGGGTATTACCGGAGAAATTGAATCCGCGGGTACTTGGAGTTTTAAAAGTGAGTGATGACGTAGTGATATCCACTCCCTTTAACTGCCCCACCATATCATAATAACTGGTGGCAGGAGAATTATTGATATTGGCAGCACTTACCCTTTCGATGGTAACCGGCGATTCCATAGCCCTGGTGGCAGTACGGGTTGCTGCTACCACTATTTCCTCTCCCAGCACTGCTGCAGGTGTCAAATCTATTTCACCGGCTTCCGGTCTGCTTATTTCCATTTCTCTAGTCTCAAAACCAATAGAAGAAAAAACAAGCATTAAGGGTAACGGCTTATTGGTAGCCAATTTAAAATTCCCATGTGTATCTGTAAAAGTACCTTCAGTAGAGCCTTTTACCAGAACAGATACCGCGCTGACAGCCTCTTTTGTAATGCTGTTTCTTACCGTTCCGGTAATCAGAACAGATTGTCCGAAAACACAGTCGGTGAAAAACAGGAACAGAAAAACAAGGGCACATGAGTATGTATGCTTCATAAATATGCAGTTTGGGTTAAAGATGTTAAGGCAAAATAAGAATTGTTGGGGTATAACTGAAATATAATGAGGTTTTTATTCTGGTATCCTGTTGATATAAATGCCAGCCCGGAAAGGGGCAGAAATTTAAAAAGATCAACAAAGCGCTAAAAATTCCTTAAAAAATGTAGAAAAATCATGTTTTTACATGATGCTTTTTTCATGTAAGAGAGATAATTTTGACGAACAATTATATACAATTAATAATTGACTCCGCTATTGTTATAAATTTAAAATCCTGGGAATACCATCCTCTATCCTGGTAATTGTTAGGAGTAAAGGCTGTAGGTAAACTGAAAAATCGGACAAGAGATTATTCAATTTACCGCATAACAAAGACAGTAACAATAAACACGATCCAGGTTATAATTATAATAGTTTCTTGGCAACTAAGGTTCAGACACTTAACCGAAAGATACTGATATGTATAGATTATAGATTTCTTGACGGACAGGCAGGCGCTTAACATTAATCATCCATTATCCACTGAGAAATATCAGCGTTGAAACAAGTGGTAAAGACAGGAAATTAGTTAATAGCAAAATCATCATTCCAGCATAAAAGTCATAAGAACAGTCATTTTTAAATTTCATTTTATGAAAAGAGAAAACCCTTTAAACAATATGAAACAAATTCTACTCTTAACCTTATCCATCACGCTTACCTGCAGCATGAGTTTTGGCAAAATATGGCGGGTGAATAATAACAGTGGTGTTACAGCCGATTTCACCACCCTGCAGGCAGCTCATGATGGCGCCTCCAGCGGTGATACCATTTATCTGGAAAGCTCTCCCACCAGCTACGGCGGACTTACCTGCACCAAAAAATTAGCCATTATAGGCACAGGTTATTTTTTAGACCAGAATACCGATCTGCAGGCTTTTGCATTGCCTTCGCCTGTGGGTGGCATTTATTTTAATGAAGGCTCACAGGGTTCAAGTGTTGAAGGGCTTTCTTTTGGTAGTAACAGCATTAATATAAATAGTGTTAACGATATTGTAGTACGAAGGAATAATTTTGGTGGAATTAGCGGCACTACCCCCGATTATTATGTAGGAGGAGTATCTATTTATAATGGAGCAAGCAATATCCTGATCACCCAAAACTATGCACTTCAGATTAATAGTAACGGTTCCAGCACAGGAGTGCTGATCAGTAATAACTTTATCAGCATTAATGCGTATTTCGGGGAAGCCGCGACTCAGGCGTCAATTAATTTAAACCCTAATACAGTAGCTATTATCAAAAATAATATTTTCCGCAGGGGTACGATTAGCGCCTACAACAGCAATATCAGCAACAATATTATGATCGCAGGTTACTTAGCCGGGTCCGGCAATTTGATCTCTAACAATATCAGCAGCTCCACCCAGTTTGGCAATACCAACAGCAACCAGCAAAATGTCACTATAACCAATGTATTCGAAGGTACCGGTTCTTATGATGGCGCTTACAAGCTAAAATCCGGTTCGCCGGCCATTGGCGCAGGTTATAGCAGCACCACTGCCAACCCTGTGGATTGTGGCATATTCGGCGGCAACACTCCTTATAAATTATCAGGGTTGCCGGCAATACCATCCATATATTTCTTTACCAACCAGCCCGTAGGCAGCAATAGCGATCCTATTGACGTGCAGGTGAAGGTCAGGTCAAACAACTAATTTGAAAATAGCAGAATTTGAAAATTGGAAAATGACGAATAACAGGAATTGTTATGGATAATATAGCCCTCTTTATTAAAAAAGCTACATTGTTGCTGGTATGTGTTTGCAGTGCCTTTGCAATTGTCCATGCACAAAACATTGCGAGGGTAGAATACTTTATAGATACTGATCCTGGTTTTGGCAACGGAACAGCAGTATCCATCAGCCAGGGCCAGCAGGATATTACAGCAAATTTCTCGGTGAATATCAATGCGGTATCTGACGGCTTTCATAACCTGTATGTACGTTCGCTGGCAACGCCCTATACTGTGACCGAAGAAGGAAAAACAGTAAGAAAAGGCGGATGGTCACTCGCATCGGTACGCAGTTTTTATAAAGAGAGTTTTAATTCCACAAATAGTACACTGCCCAATATTACCGGCGGTGAATATTTTATTGATACCGACCCCGGGCATGGCAAAGGGCAGCCAGTCAGCATTACACCCGGCAATGATTTAACCAATGTAAGTTTTAACATTAATATCAGTAATGCCAATATTGGCACAGGTTTTCACAATTTGTATATCCGCTTCCGCGATGCCAATGGCAGGTGGAGCCAGGCTAATGTGCGCACATTCTATAAAGAAGATATTAATATTACTAATAGTACGCTGCCCAATATTACCGGCGGCGAATATTTTATTGATACTGAGCCGGGATTGGGCAAAGGGCAGCCTGTCAGTATTGTTCCGGCCACTGATTTAACCAACGTAAGCTTTAATATTAATATCAGTAATGCTAATATTACCCCAGGCTTTCATAACTTATTTATCCGTTTCAAAGATGCCAATGGCAGGTGGAGCCAGACCAATGTCCGTACATTTTATAAAGAAGACATTACTACCACTACTAATACAGTGCCCAATATTACCGGGGGTGAATATTTTATTGATACTGACCCCGGCCATGGCAAAGGACAGTCCATCAGCATTACCCCGGGTGCTAATTTAACCAATGTAAGCTTTAACGTTAATATCAGCAATACCAATATTGCCGCAGGCTTTCATAATTTGTATGTCCGTTTTCGCGATGCCAATGGCAGGTGGAGCCAAACCAATGTCCGCAGCTTTTATAAAGAGCAGTTTACAGGAACAACCGCTTTACCTAATGTTGTGGCATTGGAATATTTTGTAGATACAGACCCCGGGTTTGGAAAAGGAAAAAGAGTGAATGTTACGCCTTCCACCAATATTACATCTTTCAATTTTCCTGTTGATATGTCGGCTGTATCCATAGGCAATCATAAAATATATGTTCGTGCCTTAGATGCTGCCGGGAAATGGAGCCTGGTTAGCAGCGGTGATTTTGAAGTGGAAGCTGCTTCCGAAATATATATCACCATCGGCGACCTGCCGGGATCATTGTGCAGCGGCGCTTCATTCAGTATCCCGTTTAAGGTGAATACATCTTACGGCAGCAACAATGTATTTACCGCACAATTGTCCAATGCTTCCGGAAGCTTTGCCAGCCCCGTCAATATCGGTACGCTCACATCAGACACCAGCGGAAGCATCAGTGCGGTATTGCCCGCCAATACAGCGGCAGGCAATGACTACCGCATCCGGATCATTGCCAGTTCGCCTTTTGATACCAGCGCTGCAGGATCTTCCATCGTAGTATCGCGTTTGCCGGACCAGGCATTCAGCATCAGCGGGCCTTCGCAGGCCTGTGCGGGCAGCCAAACGTACAGTATTAGCAGTGTTGCACCCAACACCACCTACACATGGTCTTTATCAGAGGGAGGAACGCTTACAGACAACGGTACTTCTGCAACCGTAAACTGGACAACACCAGGAACACACACCCTAACAGTAACACCATCCAACGATTGCGGTAACGGGCAGGCAAGAACATTACAGGTAATCATTTCATCCGGCACGCCCACCATTACAGCGTCAGGCCCGCTTAATTTCTGCCAGGGCGGTTCGGTAGTGCTTACTTCGTCTGCTGCTAATGGCAACACCTGGAGCACCGGAGCTACCACGCAAAGCATTACCGTTACCCAAAGCGGCACTTATTCTGTTACTACCGGCGGAACTACCTGTACTGCCACATCTGAGGAAGTGATAGTAACAGTAACGTCTAATACCGTTCCAACCTTTAATGCCATAGTGCCTTTCTGTGCAGGAACACAGGCACCCACATTACCTGCAACATCAATAAACGGGATAGCCGGTACCTGGAGTCCGGCAGTGATCAACAATGCACAAAGCGGAACATATACGTTTACGCCTTCTTCAACCACAGGATGTATTGCCAATGTACAGCTGACAGTTGTGGTACTCCCGACTATTACACCTACATTCAATGCCATTCCCGATATTACGCCGGGAGGTTCGGTACCAACATTGCCCACTACTTCCCTCAATGGTATCAGTGGCAGCTGGGATCCTGCCGTGATTAGCAATACCCAGAGCGGTTCTTATATTTTTACTCCCAATGGCACGCCCTGTGCTGTACCTGTTACCATTAACGTGGTAGTGAGAACAGCCGTAGACCTGGCAGTGCTGGATGTAAGCGCCAATCAAACCACCATCTCCTCCAACGACGAAGTCACCATATCGTGGAAGGTGGCTAATTTAGGTTCAGCGCAATCACTCATTGATTGGACAGAGAAAATATATCTGCAATCAACTGACGGAACCAACCGTAGTTTGCTCAAACAAACTGCGTATAATGTTGACGGAGCAATTGCAGTGAATCAACATATTTCAAGGAGCAGCGTGGTAACCATACCGGCACAGTTAGCAGTGGGTGACCAGGGTGTTTTTGTGGTGGAAATAGTGCCCGGCGCTACCGTGCATGAAACAGCCGGTACACAAACTAATAATACAGGTGTGCAGTCCACTCCGGTAAGCATTCGCAAGATGCTGTCCGTTTCCCTGTCTGCGACACAAATAACAGAAGGGACCCAGAACGGCATATCGGTAACCGTAAGCCGCACCGGTTCACTCACCGGCGCTTTAACGGTAAATATTGCAACAGACCTGTTAGGAAGGTACACCATTCCATCCACGCTTATCATTCCGGCAAACCAGGCCGCTGCATCATTTACCATTGGCGCTAATGAAAACAATGTTTTTGAAGGACCATTGCAGGATACCGTGCATGTAACCGCCGGCGGTTTTACTTCCGCCAAAGCAGGTTTTATCCTATTGGATAATGACAATCCTGCATTATCCTTCAGCAACCTGCCGGCAGAAACATCGGAAGGTAATACCCTTACTTTCCGTATCAGCACCAGTTTCGCACCGCCTGCGCCACTTACTGTTTATTTAACATCGGGCAACCAGAATCGTTTCCCACTGCCGGCTTCGGTTACCATTGCAGCAGGAGCCACATACACAGATGTAACAGTTTCTCTAGTACAGGACAGCATTCCAGAAATAAGCGAAAGCGTAAGTATTGCTGCGGGTGCAGCCAACCATATTTCGGCCAGTACCTCCATATTGGTAAACGATGATGATGTACCCGGACTGGAATTAGTACTACAAACCAACACCATTGCAGAGGCAGCCGGGTATTATGCCACACAGGCAACGCTTCGCCGTATTTCCGGCAGCAATTCTATTGCGTTCACCGCCAGCTTATCTGCAAGTATCAGCAATACATTGATATTGCCGCAAAATATTTCATTAGCCAAAGGCGAAAATGAAAAGACATTTTATGTGGGCGTATTAGACAATACACAGGCTGAGGGAGACCGCCAGGTAACCATTACTGCATCTGTATTTGTAAGTTCCTGCGGTTGCAGCGCCCCGCCATCCAGCTCAGGTTCGGTATCCGCCAGCATTAAGGTAACGGATGACGACGGTCCGGCATTGATATTATCAGCCAGCCCGCTCACACTCGCAGAAGGCTTAACCAATGCAGGCACATTAAAGGTAACACGTAATACCGCCGCCACACAGGCGCTTACCGTAAACTTATCATCCTCCGATGCGGATGAAGCCACTGTGCCGGCTACAGTTACCATTGCAGCCGGATCTGCCTTTGTGGAGGTACCCATTACCACCATCAACGACGGGGTAGCAGACGGTAGTAAGCAGGTATACTTTAACGCAACAGCTACCGGATTCTCAGCAGGCTCCGTATGGGTAGTGGTAACCGATCAGAACAAACCGGATTTTCAAATAACATCTGCCACCGTAAGCAACGGTACTGTGCAGGCAATGGCCTTGCTCAACTACCGCTTATCCGTAAAAAATACAGGCTTTGCCACAGCGCCTTCCGGATTGCTGATACGCGGCTATCTTTCTAAAAACAATGTGCTGGATGATGCAGACACACTGATAACCGAATATACCATTACATCACCCATTACAGTAGGAGAAACAGTGCAGGTAGTAGCTGCCGCCGACGTTCCCAACCTGCCCGGTCCGTATTATCTCATCTTTAAAGCCAACCCCCTTTCAGATATAACAGAGTTGTTATTGACCAACAACATATCGCAGCCCGTAGCGATAACCATTAACCCTGATTATACGGCTACTGCAAGCGTGGCAGATGATTACTACTTACAGGGAACCGCTGTAACCATTACGGGCCATGCGGTAAAATCAAATGGAACCGCTGCTGGTAATGTGACGGTAGATGTGTATGTAATTAATAACGGATACAGGAAAATTATTACAACCACTACCAATGCACAGGGAGATTTTAATACCGTGTACACGCCTTTAACCAAAGAGGCAGGGCATTATATTGTAAGCGCAGGTTACCCCGGCACCAATACTTCAGATGAACAGGATGCATTTGATATTTTGGGTGTAAGGATCAACAGCGGTACAGTGCCCCAGTTTAAAGTGACCATTAATGATACGTTACAGGGCAGCCTGCAGGTAGTGAACCTCAGCAGCCAGGCGCTCAACAATTTTACCATAGATAAAATAAACGTGCCCGGCGGCTCCTATATACATTTTGACACTATTCAGATACTGGCAGGCAATGCCACTGCCAATATCGGTTATGCAGTTTCCGGCTCATCCATATCGCCCGGTACGTCATTCAGCGTTGCCGGCATGAAAGCCGTGAGCGGGGAAGGTACTATACAACCGATGGATGTATTCTATTTCTGCCAGGCACCCAATGGTTATGTAGAGGCAGATATCAGCAGCATAGATGTATCCGTATCCCCGGCTGCAGGTGAAAGATCAGTACAGTTCAGGCTGATCAATAAAGGTAACGGCTATTCGGGTGATATTAAACTGAGCCTGCCCAATGCCAACTGGCTCAGCAGCGTAACCCCGGTAAACATTTCATCGCTTGCCCCCGGTGATACAACAAGTGTAATACTTAAATTCAGCGCCCTGGATGAAGTGCCGTTTAACTATACCATTAAAGGGAGCATTGGCATCAATACACAAAACGGCAACTCGTTCAGCATTCCGTTTACCTTTAAGAAGGTATCCGCAACAACGGGCGATGTAAAAGTGATAGCCACAGACCAGTTTACTTTCTATACCGAAGGTGGTCCCAACGTGGCGGGCGCCCATGTGATCATTAAAAACTATTATACAGGTGAAATATATGCAGAAGGTAATACAGACAACAGTGGTATTTTCTTAGCCACAGGCGTTCCGGAAGGAACCCACAGGATAGTGGTTTCAAAAGAAAAGCATTTGGATTATACCAATACACTCACCATTAACCCGGGTAATACGATAGTGCATACCGCATTCCTGAATTACCAGGCCATTACCTATAGCTGGACAGTGGTACCTACAGCCATACAGGATGAATATGATATTACGCTTACCGCCCAGTTTGAAACCAATGTGCCAGTTCCTGTAGTGACCATTGAAATGCCCAAAACAATGCCGCAGCTTTCCGGCAATGAAACCTATGCATTTAATGCAATACTCACTAATCACGGGCTCATTGCAGCAGAAGATGTAACGCTGAATCTGCCCTCAGATGATGAATATGAATTCGTTACTAACTATACGCCAGCCAGGTTGTTGGCACAGCAAAGTATACAGGTACCCGTTATCATGCGCCGCAAGGCTGCAAGTGGCGGTAGCGGAAGAGTTTCATATACAGCCATATCCAATTTCCTTGGTATAGCGCCACCCTCTGCACGCACCAGTAGCGGCGGGTCTAATTGTACTGCATTTGCAGGAGTTGTTTACTGGTATAAGTGTAGTCTTTCAACGGGTTTATGGCAAAAAGGAGGAGTTTTGTTTTCATTCTCCGGTCGTGTGTGCAGTAGTGGCCCTACCACTACTACGTGGACTTGCCTTGACTGCGGAGGAGTTATCTATGGTGGCAGCAGTGTAGACTATAAGATACCATGTGCTATCGGATGTGGTACCGAAGTATGTTATGATTGTGGCAGTACCTATATACCTCCTCCTGCAACAACAGAAAAAACCAGTTGCGCAAGATGCATTCTTGATATTATAGGAGCTGCTGCAGGCTGTGCAACGGGAGGAGGAAGCAGTGCCGCTGCGGGAGCTGTATCTTTTGGTACCTGTCTTGCAGCCGCTGTATGGGATCTGGATCCTGTTGCCGCTGCTATGTGCCATCCCGATATTCCTATACCCGGTCCCATAGGATGTGCTATGGGAATTTCGGGTGCGATTTCAAGTTGCTCTAATACTTCGGTTTCGGGCAGGCTGGCTCCGTCTTTAAAACTAGGTGAACCACCATTGGGAGAAGCCTATATTACTATCGGACAACATCTGCAAGCTGTTTCCAATTTTTATACGGTTAGAAGTAACTGGGGAAAAGAGTACTATGGAAACCTGTCTGTGTATGATGGATGGAATGATTTACTGGATAAAATAGCACCGTATATTGATATACAGGATTCAATAAGACCGGCTGTTCAATCTGCTATTCTTGCACAGATGGCTGGCTATGATGTTCCGGCAGATTCCATCAAGGCATTCTTTGCCAGATGGAATACCTCCCTCTATGCAAGAAGTCAGGGAATATTAGAACCGAATGCCCAGTATCCTGCAATCATCAACTGGAACTATGTAAAAACATGCACAGATTCTCTTTATAACATCACAAAGTATGCGCTTGACCTGGGATACCAGTCTGTATACGATATGTATGAGAAAGATTATGCAGATTTAAATGAATTATTAGACAATCAAAGTAAATCTGTATGTGCTTCCGTAACCGTACAATTAAGTCAGAAGCTTACTATGACAAGGGAAGCCTTTAAGGGTACACTGGAAATATTCAACGGGCATCCTACGGACAAAATGGATTCACTTACGGTAAATATTTTAATCACCGATGAGAATGGTGTGCCGAGCAATGGATTGTTTGAAATACAAACAAAGAGCCTTACTAACCTGAGCAATGTAACGGGTACAGGCAGCATCGCCGCGCAGCAAAAAGGTGCCGTAGAATTTTTATTTATTCCTGAAATCGGTGCAGCGCCTACAACGCCTAAGCAGTATAAGTTTGGCGGCTCCATAAGATATTTTGACCCGTACGCACAGGCAATGGTAACCATGCCGTTGAGTAATGTGGAACTAACGGTAAACCCAAGCCCCAACCTGTATTTGCATTACTTTATGCAAAGGAATATTTTGGGAGATGATGCTTTAACATCACCCAAAATAGAGCCATCCATACCTGCAGAATTAGCCGTAATGGTAGAAAACCAGGGATACGGTCCGGCAGTAAACATGCTCATTTCATCGGCGCAACCCAAGATTATTGAAAATGAAAAAGGGCTTGCTATTAACTTTAAGCTGATTGGTTCTAACTTCCAGGGACAACCAAAGAACCTGGGCGTAACCGATATTAATTTCGGCACTGTTCCTGCATTGCAATCAAGGGTGGGCGAATGGTATTTCACCAGTTCATTGCTGGGTAAATTTGTGAGCTATGATGCTAAAGTGGTGTACAACAACAGCTTTGGCAACCCGGATCTCAGCCTCGTAAAAGGAATAAAACTGCATGAGCTTACCAAAAGCATTAAAGAATATGGTGCACCGGGCGACGGGATTAATGATTTCTTGGTGAATGACCTGTTTGATGTGCACGATGTGCCGGATATTATTTATTTCTCACAGGGCATGCGTACGGCAAAAGTGTATGAAGCTGCATCAGGCAGTTTCTCCTCACCGGTATACCCGCCCTCATTTACCAATACACTTACGGTAACAGCATCAGCCGTTGGCTGGAACTATATCAAATTAAATGACCCCGGCAGCGGCCATTACGAACTGCAAAGCGTAACCCGCAGCGATGGGCAGGCAATACCGTTAGACAATGCATGGCTGACCTTTGTAACCCTGCCGGTAAGCCAGGCGCCTGTGTATGAAAACAAATTCCATTTTGTGGACACCTTCTCAACCACATCGCCGCTGACCTATACCGTGATATGGAAGGCCAAAGCCACCCATGTGCCGGAAATACTGGATATAACTGGTGCGCCGGAATCTGTGACATCACAGCAGGTGCAGCAGGTAACAGTGGTATTCAACAAAGCCATTGACAGTTCCACCTTCAATTACCAGGATCTGAGTCTTACTTTCCAGGGTGGGCCGAACATCATCAATCCATCTGTAAAGGTAACGCAGACAGATACTGCTACTTTTGTGATAGACCTTTCATCTCTCACCACCGGCAACGGCTTCTATAACCTTACCGTGCAGGCGGCAGAGATAGCTGATATCTACGGCATTAATGGTACGGATGGCCGGAACATCACCTGGTCGCAGTTCCTTACTGTGCCGGCTGTTCAGGCATTCCTTGGCCTGCCTGAAAGCAGGATGGCATCCGCTTATGACACCATACAGGTATTGTTTAACCTACCGATAGATACCACAACGGTAACACCTGAACGATTTACCATTTTGAAAGACAATGTGGCGCAACCTGGCAGCATAATCATTGATTCAATCAGAGCGGATCATAAGCTGTTCTACCTGTCGGGTCTTGGAAATATCCTTACACAAAACGGGGAGTATGAGTTTGTGGTAGACCTGCCCAATATTAAGAGTGAAGACCAGGAACCGGGTGTACAGGCTCAGTCGGTAAAATTAACGGTTGATAATACCGGGCCTTCCATTGTAAGCATAGATACATCGCATGCCGGCGGACTTGATCCGCAACACGTAACTTTTGTGAATATCAAATTCAATGAAAACGTGTACGGTTTTAATATATCATCGGTGAAACTTACGCGGAACGGAGAGGTAGTACCCCTGAATATTGCACAGCTATCCAACACTGACCTCAAAACATGGATGGCAGGCAATTTTGACATCCTTACCTATCCTGACGGTGAGTATACATTCACCGTAAACACATCAGGATTTACAGATGCTGCAGGTAACCACGGTGGCAGTTCGCAACAGGTAACATGGACAGTTAACCACGCTACACTGGTGAATATAAGCAACCTGAAAGTAACGCCAGACCTGGGTTACTCCGCTACGGATGGCATTACATCAGGACTGAACTTAGAAGTAACCTTCAGCCTGGGCAATAATGCATCGCAGGTTACGGTTTCACAAACCGATCTTAGCGGTGAATATACTTTGGCCATTTTATCTAACATCACTGCAGGAAACATAACTGTGCCGATTACACTGATAACCGGTGGCAATGCGGGAATAAAAGTAACGGCAATAGAAGCCGATGGAGGTTCAGATACAGCAAGCGTACTGTTCTATACCGATCAGTTGCCGCTTAGCGGAAAATGGAATTTCACTTCCGGTCAAACCCTGGTAAACCAGCCTGATTCCATTTCATTCTCGTTCTCCTCCGGGCTTTTGAACGACAATGCCCTTGTCAATGCAGTAGTATTGAGGAAAAACGGGGCGATTGTTAATACACCACTGCAGTTCAGCAAAATAAATGATACCGCATATTATGTTTACGGTATACGGAATGTTTCAACAGATGCTGCCAATTACAGCATCAGCCTTAATCTGCCTTTGCTAAAGAAATATGTAAGCGGGTTGTCTGGTACAGGCGAAGCTACTGTTTTGTGGAATGTGATATCAGTAAACAGGCAACCGGTGGCGGATGCAGGTTCGGACATCACTATCACAGCGCCCGGAACCTATACATTAAATGGCGCCGCTTCATCAGATCCGGAAGGCGATCCATTGAGTTATGAATGGACGGCGCCTGATGGAATTGAATTATCAGACGCTAATATCGCTACACCATCATTTACCATTACAGTGGCTGATTATGACCACACCTACACCTTCCTGCTCACTGTAAGTGATGGCAACTCGTTCAGCACAGATGTTGTACAGGTAAAGGTAACAGCGCCTTCCGAAGAAGTTTGTGACGGTATAGACAATGATGGGGACGGTGACGTGGATGAAGGTTGTACTGCTATTCCCTTTAGTTACTATTCCAAACCTTCCGGCGACCTTCACAATACCGCTACCTGGGGCACAAACCCGGATGGCAGCGGCGCCATCCCAACCGATTTCGGAGAAGGCAAAACCTTTAACCTTACCAATCGCGGTAATGCATACATGCTTACCGGCAATTGGTCATTAACGGGTACTTTGCACATCCCATCGGGTACTCAGCTAGTACTCAACGGAAACATCCTGTCGCTTGCTGCGCTTTCCGGCACTGGCGCAGTTTCGGGATCAGCCACTTCCAGCCTGGTCATTACCGGCAACGGCGACTTCGGCACACTGCACTTCAGCACGGGTGACGGAGGATCATTAAAAGCATTTACCCTTAACCGTAATGGATCGGTTACCATCGGGTCGGCATTGAGCATTTATGATATCCTTACCGTTACCAGCGGTACACTTAACACAGGCAATCAGCTTACGCTTAAGAGCAATGCCAATAATACAGCAAGGGTATCCCCGGTAACAGGTAATATTATTGGCAATATAACCGTAGAACGTTATATCCCTGCCCGCAGGGCATGGAGAATTATGAGCGCTCCTGTAGCAGGAAATCAAAGCATCAACGAAGCATGGCAGGAAGGCGTTACGTTATCCTCACCTAACTCCAACCCCTACCCTGGGTATGGCACCATTATTACGAAAGGTACTGCTGCAGACGGGTTCGATCAGAATCTCAAGGGACAAACCTATAGTATCCTGTCCTACCATAACCCAACCAACAGCTGGGTGAATGTTACCAGCACACGCGCCAATGCCGTTAATAAAATGCCTTATTTCCTTTTTGTTCGTGGCGACAGGAGTGTAACTACTACCGGTAGCAAACCTACTACCCTGCGGGTGACCGGTCCGCTGAAAACAGGCGACCAGGTAATACCAACAGCCGCCAATGGGTATACGGCAGTGTCCAACCCCTTTGCATCGCCCATCAATTTTGCTACCATCACCCGTAACAATGTTGACAATAGCTTTTATGTATGGGATCCAAAGATGGGCGGCGCAAAAGGAGTGGGTGCCTATGTGAATATCAGCTTTAATGGCACAGGGTACGATATGGTTCCTCAAGCGATCAGCCCCGAAAGCCAGTATATCCAGTCGGGACAAGGCTTCCTGGTACATTCTTCTGTTGGCGCTGGAAGTGTCATCATCAAAGAATCCGATAAATCTCCTACCCCGTCCCGCAATGTGTTTAAAGTGAATGGCGAAAGGGATGAAGACGATTTGTTTGTTCCCGCCAGGAATGCTTTTGGTATCCGTATCAATCTGCAGACCACCGACAGTATTGGCTACACTGTAATGGATGAGGTCTTTACTTCCTATAGTAAGAACTTTAATAACGGCATTGATGCCATGGATGTGAAAAAGCTCTACAATGTCATGGAAAATCTATCACTGTACAGAAGCGGGCAAGATCTTATGGTGGATAGGCGATTACCTTTTTCTGATGCGGACACCCTGATTCTGCGTCTGGGCAACACCCAACAGAAAAACTATTTGTTTGAGTTTAATCCTATAGCGCTTAAAGATGTGACTTCAGCCATATTGGTGGATAACTATATGCATAGCATTACAACCATAAGTACCTCTGAAATTACGCAGGTTCACTTCATGGTTAACGGAGATGCAGCCTCATCAGGCGCCAGCCGCTTTGAACTGGTGCTGACCCGGAAAGACGTCCAGCCGGCAGAGCCATTGATAAAAGCATACCCCAACCCAATGTCCGGGGCAGATGTGAACCTGAGCTTCAGAAATGTACCTCAGGGGAAATATCACCTGCAACTTATCAATAGCATAGGGCAGGTTGTATCTCAAAAAATCATCCTGCACCAGGGGGCTAATATCACCCATCATATCAGGATGGGAACAGCCATAACCAATGGCATCTATCACCTGCAAATTACAGGTGAGCAGTACAGAACCCAGATTAAGCTCTTAAAAAAATAAAACGGTAACTTAACTATTTTGTAAAATCTTTTAAACTACACATTATGAAATTAAAACCATTCTTAACTCATCTTGTCTTAACGCTTGCAGCGATTATCCTGTACATACCATCTTTGATTGCACAAATGCCAGGAGGCCCCGGCGGTGATCCCGATGGCGAAATCCCCATTGATGGAGGACTAGGGCTGCTGGTGGCAGCAGGTATAGCTTATGGCGCTAAGAAAGCTTATGATAAAAGAAAGAAAGACCGTGTTGAATAAAAAATGGGACACTGGCTTTCATTTTTCCAGCCCGGTAAATCCAATTTCTGATTCTTCTCTTTAGTGGCTATTTTTGAAGAAATAAACCTGCCATAGGACACCTAAAAATACAATCATGAAAAGGAATTTTATTTTATCCGCTGCTGTTTTAATTCTTTCTTCTTTATTATTTTATCCGCCTTCCGCATTTGCTGTGGCAACACCGCCGGGTAATGGTGACGAAATTCCACTTGACGGCGGATTAAGCGTATTGGTGGCAGCCGGTATTGCCTACGGCGCCAAAAAAGCCTACGATAAAAGGAAAAAAGAGCGGAGACCGTCTGATGATGTTAAAGAAACAGAATGACGAGATTTTTTAAAGGCAATAACCAATAGCAACCGCTGGAAAAACAGGGGATACGGTATCCTCTGCAGGGAAGAAGTCCTATCTGGCTACATTAAAATAACAATATGCTGTTATTCGTAAGATCTGTTGGCAGGGAAATCAATAAGTATTTTGACCTTTCTTTCGTATTGAAATTCGTTGGATTATTTGCTGCATTCTATAGTATTAATATGTACGCGGTTGATATGATTCTTCCGGGCAAAAGGTATAACGCATTCTTTTTCGAGCATTTAAATTATATCTATTGGATCACGGGCAGCATTATGCATACTGCCAATCTTATGACCCAGGCGGCAGGTCTGAATACGGAGGTGGTAAATACCAGGTATCTTGTGGTTCCGGGAGGACATAGCCTGTTTATGAACTGGCAATGTGTGGGGCTGGGTATATTTAGTTTCTGGGCGGCTTTTATTTTGGCAAACAGCATGAACTGGAGGAGAAAGATATTATGGGGCGTAAGCGGCTTCTTTGCCATATGGTTCCTCAACTGCTGCCGTACTGCTTTACTGATGATTGCACTGGAGAACAACTGGAAAGAATGGAAACAGAGCTGGACACACGGAAGAACGCTCGATCACCATGACTTATTTAACTACGGCTGCTATCTAATTATCTTAGGAATGATTTATCTTTTTTATAAAAAATTTAAACCCAGACAAGAGCCTGAGAAAAAGCAGGAATGAACAGAAACAGCTAAAAACCAGAGAAGGAATATTTTCACGAAAAGAAAAATTGTCGTTGGAGCCGTCTTTCAGCATCCCGATAACTATCGGGATTGAATAGGATCACCAATCTTTAATTTTGTACAAAAGCTCAATAGAAGCACTTCACCGGCTCTATTGTCAATTTGTTTGTTAGCAAACGTTTTGTGTTCTGATTTTGTTGATTCTGTCAATTTCTTGATGCTTGTTAGTCATCTCGTTCTCAATGTCAAAGTCGTCCTGCAATCCCAACCAGAATTTGGCTGAATTCCCGAAGTATGCGCTTAACCTGACTGCGGTGTCTGCTGAAATTCGTCTGTTGCCTTTAAGAATTTGGGATATTCTCGTTTGGGGAACTCCTATGTCCTTTGACAGTCTGTACTGTGTGATACCAAGAGGATTCAAAAATTCTTCCAGCAGGACCTCACCGGGGGAAATATTTCTTAATCTGCTCATATTTTTGTCGTTTGTTTAATGATAGTCTGTTATAGAAATTGCGTAGGCATTTGTTCTATCCCACTTAAAAATTATTCTCCACTGCTTGTTTATTCTAATACTGTAGTATTCCTTTAAGTCTCCTTTGAGTTTTTCCAAGTGATTAGCTGGTGGAATTCTCAGGTCATTAATGTCAACCGAATTGTTTATCATTCTCAACTTTCTCCGCGCGATGTCTTGAATTTCTCTTGGTAGTTTCTTGGATACATCTCCTTTCCAAATTCTTTCAGTTTCTCTGTCGCCGAATGAAACAATCATATTTTTATATTCATTGTTGTCCGACTAAAATCGGAGTTAAATCGGCTGTAATTCTTTACAGTA
>CAZFGP010000065.1:0-22276 GCA_964518685.1 uncultured Terrimonas sp. | reverse complement strand
TTTTAATAAGATGAATCGGTTTCTTCTCAGGAGCGCTGTGGTATTTGTTTTTGTCTTACTTCTTATAAGAGGTGGATTTGCGCAGCCCGTCCGTTATTCCGTGGCAAATGCCCATGCGCATAATGATTATGAGCATAATGTGCCTTTTGTACAGGCGTATAAACTGGGATTTGGGTCTATTGAAGCAGATGTGATTCTCGAAAAGGACACCTTATATGTGGGGCATAACCCGGACGATATTTTTACCAAACCCATGTATTTTGAACGCGATTACATAGCGCCTCTTTATAAGGCCTTACAAATGAATAAAGACGACCAACGAAGGGTTATTTTGCTGATTGATCTTAAGACTGAGGCTCTGTCTACGTTGCATAAAGTAATTGCTATTATTGAAAAATATCCATTGTTAACGCGCACTCCGATCGTACAGTTTGTTATAACAGGTAACCAGCCGCCGGCATCAGACTTTGAGAAATATCCGCCTTATATTTATTTTGACGGCAACATTAATAATTCCGGTCATCTTGAACATCTGAACAGGATTGGGATATTCAGTGATAATTTCAGAAAATATTCTCAATGGAAAGGAATTGGCAGCATTCCCAAAACGGAGCAGCAGGCGCTTACATCGGTAATTGAAAAAGTACATGCTTTACACAGGAAGATCCGGTTCTGGGGTTGCCCGGATGGGCCACATACCTGGAAAGTATTTATGAAGCTTGGGATTGATTATCTCAATACAGATCGTATTGACGAGATGGCTGCATTCCTGAAATAACCATAAGCAATAAGGTTATTGCTTTACCTTTGTGCCGGAATTAATTGTGCTGCATTATGCAAAGGGTTTTTTGTTTAAGCAAGTATTGAAATGAGTTCACAAAGACTCTTATTCTATTTTTCTTGAGTATGCCAATAAACCTGATTATGCGTGATACAATCATTTGAGGGTATATAGAGGAACGGCCCGGCAGGCCTTCGGCATCTATGAGGTGATTTTTAATTTGGGATAAATGTTCCATTAGGGAAACATCGTTCCTCTTAACTGCAGACTTCTTCAGCGCGATTATTTATACAAGTAATTGTGTTGTAGCTTACAGTATTAAGATTTTCTTATGCGTATAATATCATATAATGTTAACGGCATCAGATCGGCGATAAAACGAGGGTTTACTGACTGGTTGAAAACCAACCCTGCTGAGATCATCTGCGTTCAGGAAACCAAAGCCCGGAAGGCGGATGTGGATCACGAAATCTTCAACAGGTTAGGCTATCATGATTATTGGTTCAGTGCACAAAAGAAAGGATACAGTGGGGTGGCGGTTTTTACAAAAATAAAGCCTGATCATATAGAGTTAGGAACTCAAAACAAGTTGAGTGATGAGGAAGGCAGGGTGTTGCAGCTGGATTTTGGTAAGATTCGTTTGATCAATGCTTATTTCCCTTCCGGTACAAGCGGAGAAGTTAGACAGGATGTTAAGTATGAATGGCTGGATCACCTGTCATCCTATTTGAAAAAGTTGCGAAAGCAATATCCGAAAATGATTTTATGCGGGGATTATAATATTGCGCATCATGAGATTGATATTCACGACCCAAAGGGAAACAAAAAGTCTTCCGGTTTTTTGCCGGAAGAAAGGGAATGGATGGATCGTTTTTATAAATCTCATTGGATTGACACTTTTCGTTTTTTTCACGACGAACCGCATCGTTATAGTTGGTGGAGTCAGCGCTTTCCATCCGTACGATTGAATAATAAAGGATGGAGAATAGATTACATTAGTGTTACGGATGGATTGAAAAATTGTTTAGCAGATGCCGATATCTTTCCTGATGTAAAACACAGTGATCATTGCCCTGTTTATCTGCGCTTAAAAGATACCAATGATTGCCTTTAATCATACCATTAAGATAGTTCCTGAAATAGAGGGGGATTGGTTAGAGTGGTTGCAGGAAACTCATCTTCCCGAAATTATGGCAACCCAACTCTTTGACTCGTTTAAGATATATCATTTATTAGAACTGGATGACGAAGAGGGAAAGACCTATACTATTCAGTTTTTTACAACTGAAATGCAGCGGTACCGGCAGTTTATGACTGATTATTGTCCGGCTTTTGACAAAAAAGCGTTTGCAAGATGGGGGCAGCAATTCGTTGGTTTCAGAACGATTATGGAGCTTGTGAACTAAATGTGGATAAGAATTAAATACAGTTTTGGGAATTGAAATTTATTGTAAATTCCCCTGAAAGCCTTAATCTGCACGAGTTTCCTTTGTTTTTTTCTGTAATTCAGTGTCAGCATGCATTTCAGCACTATGATAAGCGTGTGATGATCACTTTATTTCTTTTGACTTCTTATATAATCCTTATCCCATGCGGGTTCAGAAAGAAAGTGATAAAACCGCTGAAGGCAGTAAAAAAAAATTGTTGGATGCAAAAACCATCTATATTTGTTTTTCCTAAAAATAATTAAAACGCTCTATTATGAACAAAGCTGAATTGATCGCTAAAATTGCCGATGATGCCGGCATTACTAAAACCCAGGCAAACGATGCTTTGGATTCTTTTACTGAAGCAGTTACCAAAACCCTGAAGGGCGGTGGTAAAGTAACGCTTGTTGGTTTTGGTACTTTTTCAGTTTCCAAACGTGCCGCACGCAATGGCCGTAACCCGCAAACCGGTGCTGTTATAAAGATTAAAGCTAAAAAAGTAGCACGCTTTAAAGCCGGTAAAGAATTATCTTCAAAATTGTAATTTCGGTCAAAAGATGTTTTAAAAGCAGGATACATCGAGTATCTTGCTTTTTTAATTAGGCAAGTTTTCAATTTATTTATATCTAAAAAATACAATCATGGGAAGAGGTGATAAAAAAACAAAAAAGGGTAAAATAGCTCAGGGTTCTTTTGGTAAAAGCCGTCCTGCTAAGCCTGCCAGGCCAAAAACAGAAAAGAAAAAAGCCGAATAGCATATTTCGGATTTTCTGAGGGGATCAAAGATCTCGGGCAAAAACTTTCAGGGCGCCAGTCTTTCCATCTTCCACTCCCGGTTATTTTCAAGGGTATATTGCAACCGATCGTGGAGCCGGTTAGGACGTCCCTGCCAGAATTCAATGATCCGGGGTTGAACCAGGTAGCCTCCCCAATAGTCGGGACGTTTAATGGCTTTACCCTGCAGCAGCATTTTGTTTTCTTCAAATTTGTGGTCAATCCAAAGTCTGTTTTCAATGACCCGGCTTTGTGGCGAGGTGATAGCGCCAATACGGCTTTCTTCGGGTCGCGAGTTGAAGTATTCGTCGCTTTCTTTTGCATTTACCCGTACTACAGTACCCGTAATTCTAACCTGTCGCTCCAGTTCTTTCCAGAAGAATACCAGACTGGCGCGGGGATTATCTTCTAATTGTTGCGCTTTATGACTTTCATAATTGGTGAAGAACATAAATCCGCTTTGTGAAAAGTCTTTTAGTAAAACGATTCTTGCATACGGCGTACTATCGGACGAGCAGGTTGCCAGCGTCATTGCATTCACTTCCGCTATCTCGGAATGAATAGCCTCCTGCCACCATTTTTCGAACTGTTTTATAGGATCTGGATCAGCCCCGGTTTCCAATAAGGTCTTTTTTGAATAATTCAACCGGATATCAGCTATTTCTTTTTTCATCGTGGGTTTCATCCTTTTAATAGACAGAATGCAAAGTTAAGTGTAAAACCCGTTGTCTTATTTTGTTATCATCCTATTAACGGGGTAATCCAACTATTTTTGCAGGAAAAAATAATACCAAAGAATGACAACAGCAACGATTCCGGTACTGCTTTTAGCTCCTTTAAAAATGGAGAAAGGCAGGGGGGTGTTAAGTGTGATGGAGGTGAGTAGAAAAGGGGAAATAATCCAGTATAATACAACACCGCTGAATCTGTCAATAGTACGAAGAGAATTCGGGTATTATCTAAAACCGGTTAAGGATATATTGATGAAAGCCTCAGAAGAAGCTTTGGAAGAGGCACGAATAGTATTCTATAAAAGCAGAACCCATAAGAAAGCAGAACCCTCGGTTGATCATTATCTGTCTGAGCAATTTTTAAAATATTGGCATCAGGTGCTGGATGGGTTGCGGCCCTACTCTTCGTTAATAAAATGGTATCATCAAAAGCAGCAACCGGGTAAAACAACTTTACTTACGGCGCCCTGCAGTTTCAGCGAGTACAAACCGAAATTGCAGTTTGAAGTAGTTAAAGAACAGGGGCTATTACAATTAAAAACGTGGGTACATATCCACAACGATCGTTATCCTCTTGAAATATTTACGAGAACTCATTTTCTGCTGGAAAGTAAAAATGAGTTTTTTATCTTATCCTCCAGAGATTATCAGGCGCTAAAAAGGTTAGAAAATGATAGTCCGGTAAATTATGCGGATTCACCCGATTTGTTTGCCTCAAAAATATTGTCGCCTTTGGAAGATTACCATGTGGTTAACCGAAATGATTGTTTTCCGAAGGAAGAATTTGAAGTGGAGCCCGTAAATCGAATCATGCTGAGTGAACTCAACAATGCTTTTTTGATGCTTACTCCGCAATGGCTGTATGACGGACATCTGACAGAGGGAACGTGGCGGGAGAGTTTTGAAGTGAATGTAGAGGGGAAAATTCATCTGATAAAAAGAAATAAGGAAATAGAAGATAACTTTTTACAAACCCTTATTGATCTTCATCCTGATTTTGGAAACCAGCGAAATGGTTACTTCTATCTGTCGTTTGCTAATGCCCAGAAGAAAAGATGGTTTCAGAAAGTGTATCAGCGGCTGATGGAGATGGATATTGAAATTGTGGGAATGGATATGCTCCGCCATTTCAGGTTTTCGGAGCATTTGGGGCAAACCGAAATGAAAAAGATTAGCGAAACAGATAATCGTGTATACTTCGGGATGAAATTATTTTTCGGGAAAGAAAAGGTGCCGTTGAATGAATTGCAGCGTATGTTGATTGCCGGACAAAAAGCTGTTTTATTAAAAGATGGTTCCCTTGGGCTTCTCAGTGATGAGTGGTTGCAAACCTATGCCACTCTTGTTAAACACAGCCGGATAAAGGATGATACCATTGAAGTACTTAAATGGATGGCTGTTGCAGTCGGAGATAACGATAAGAAGTCTGCAGCGCTTAGTTCCTCTATTCAGCAAATCTGGTGGAGCAAATGGCAGCAATGGCAAAAGGATCGGGAGCCACTTTTTATATTACCTGCCTCCGTTAAAGCTAACCTTCGGCCCTATCAGCAAAAAGGATTTGAATGGCTGTTGTTGTTGAATGAAATTGGTGCAGGCGCCTGTCTTGCAGATGAAATGGGGTTAGGTAAAACGGTGCAGGCTATTAGTGCAATGGTTTATTTTATGAAACAAAACCCATCTTTAAAAAATCTCATTGTTTGCCCGGCATCCCTGATTTATAACTGGCAGCAGGAATTTGAGCAGTTTGCCCCATCAATACGAACACTGATATACCACGGCGCTTCCAGACAAAGTGAGCAATTAACAGAACCGGAAGTGCAGGTTATCATCACTACTTATCATATTCTGCGTAGTGATATTGGATTCATGGGCAATTTTTCTTTTGGTGCAATTGTGTTAGATGAAAGCCATAATATAAAAAATCCGGCTACACAGGTGACACAGGCAATAATGCAGTTGGATGCTGCTTTTCGTGTAGCCCTGAGCGGTACGCCTGTAGTGAATAATACCTTTGATTTGTACTCGCAACTTAATTTTGCAATACCGGGAATGTTCGGAAACCGGGAATTTTTTAAGAGGGAATATGCCGATCCCATTGATCATTACCAGGACGAAGAAAAAACCAGTCTCCTGAAAAAGCTTACCTCTCCTTTTATTTTGCGCCGAACCAAAGATCAGGTGGCAAAAGATTTACCGGAAAAAACGGAAACTATCCTGTGGTGCGAAATGGCTGGTGCACAGAGAATGGTTTATGATGAAGTGCTGGAGCAAACGAGAAGTAATATATTTCTGGAAATGGAAAAAGCAGGTCTTGCCAAAAGTAAATTTTCTGTTTTACAGGGCATGACGCGGTTAAGACAGATCTGCAATTCGCCTATGCTCTTGAAAGGAGAATTAGCCCAGCCCTGTTCAGACTCGGTAAAAACCGATGTGTTGATGAGTGAACTGACAAATATTTTAGGTAGCCATAAGGCCCTGGTCTTTTCACAATTTAGTTCCATGTTGCATCTGCTGGCCGCAGCGTGCAGTAAAAGAGGAATACCTTATTATCATTTTGATGGTAGTACACCGGCTAAGAAAAGAACGGAAATGGTAAATGCATTTCAGGATTCCGACAGTGGGGTAAATTTGTTTTTAATTAGTCTTAAAGCCGGAAATACCGGATTAACGCTCACCTCTGCCGATTATGTATTTTTGTTTGATCCCTGGTGGAATACTGCCGTGGAAACGCAGGCTATAGACCGGACCCATCGCATTGGTCAGACTAAAAGTATCTTTGCATACAAAATGATTTGTAAAAATACCATAGAGGAAAAGATTGTCTCTCTTCAGCAGAAAAAAAAGAAATTGTCGGAGGAATTGATTTCTGCTGACGAAGGTTTTGTGAAATCGCTAACGGAAGAAGATGTGAAGTTTTTGTTTAGTTAACAGTTACGGTTGTCAGACAACCAGGGTGCCCACTTTTTCACCCTTCACTACATGGAGCAGGTTGCCCGGTTTGTTCATATCAAAAACGATAATAGGTAATTTGTTTTCCATACACAGGGTAAAAGCGGTCATATCCATCACCTTCAGGTTTTTATCAATACATTCTTTAAAACTGATGGTTTCATATTTAGTGGCAGAAGGGTCTTTCTCCGGGTCTGCGGTATAAATTCCGTCCACCCTTGTTCCCTTCAAAATCACATCTGCCTTTATTTCTATCGCTCTTAAAGAACCGGCGGTATCTGTTGTGAAATAGGGATTGCCGGTACCCGCACCAAATATAACGATCCTCTTTTTTTCAAGATGACGGATAGCTCTTCTGCGGATATAGGGTTCAGCAATTTGCTCCATTTTAATTGCACTAAGCAAACGGGTATATAAGCCTTCTTTTTCCAATGCTGCCTGTAATGCCATCCCATTGATGACGGTGGCCAGCATCCCCATGTAATCTCCGTGCGCTCTTTCTATGCCGGTTTCAGATTCATTCATTCCCCGGTAAATATTACCTCCACCAATTACTATGGCCACCTCTACTCCGGCGTCATGAATGGTTTTGATCTCCAGCGCGTATTGTTTTAAGATAACAGGATCCAGACCAAAATTACCTTCACCGATAAGAGATTCTCCTGATAATTTGAGAAGGATACGATTATATTTTTGCTGCATATCGCCAAAGTTTTCGTTGCGAAGATAGGGGATTCATAGCATTGGAAAAGGAGAGAATATGAGCAGGAGTATTCCAGGTTGTTTTGCAGGAGATAAGAAACAGGTTTGCAGCGTCCGCAAACCTGATGGTGTAAGTTGTGTTTTCATTCAACTCCTGATAAAGACCTGAGAAGCCAAATTACCCGCAATAAATGCAGGTGTTTGCACAAAAAGTAAGATTATCCGAACTGCTCATTCCTGAATTTCTTAAGGTGATTTTTTGCAGCTACTTTCGGATGCTCTTAGGCCTTCTTGGTAGCTGTCTTTTTAGGGGTAGTCTTCCTGGCGGCCACCTTATTGGAAACTTTACGATTAGGAGATTTTTTTATATTTGCCTTTTGCAATTGTGTTTTTCGAATCCGGAGTCTGCGTTTTGCAGCCTCCTGGGCTTTCAAAACGGCATCCTCAAAAATATTGGATTTGGTTTTGATATATTCGTCTTTTCCCGGAACTCGGATGTTAAGAGTGCAATTTACCACTTCCCTGTTTCCCTTTACTTCATTGATTAGGGTTACTTCTATTTCCTGTATGTCTTTGTAGTACCTTTCAAGGATACTGAGTTTTTTAGTGACAAATTCTTTTAAAGAAGGGCTGGCCCGATGTCCGGGAGTTTCAATACGAAATTTCATGATTCGTTAAGTTTATGTATGACTGGCAAATATAGGAAGTTACTCCTTTCGGGAGATTGATTGGCAACAATGATTTTAATGATCCCAATCAGGAAAACGTAAAATCAGGGAATGTCTTTCCACCGGTACTGCCACACAGGGAGATGAAATAATTTAATTGAATTTTTTTAATACTCCGTTCATGGCTTCGGTAATGTTATCGTTGCATAAGTTGCCGATACTACCTTCATGCACATGATGCAATTGCTTTTTGTAATCAAAATGAAAGTTTCCCTTTTCAATATCATTACCTATTTGACGGTAGGCATCGCGAAAGGGTACTCCTTTGTTCACTAAATCATTCACGGCTTCAACGCTAAAAAGATATTGGTATTTTTCGTTGTCTAAAATATTGTCCCTGATTTTGATATTGGATAGCATGAGAATGGTCATTTCAATACAGGCCTTTAATTCTTCTATTGCAGGGAATAATATTTCTTTGGTAAGCTGAAGATCGCGATGATAACCCGAGGGTAGATTATTGATTAGCAGGGTTAATTCATTAGGTGTGGATTGAATCCGGCTGCATTTTGCTCTTATCAGCTCAAATACATCCGGGTTTTTTTTGTGTGGCATAATACTGCTTCCCGTAGTGAGTTCATTGGGAAAGGATATAAAATCAAAATTCTGATTGATATACAAACAGGCATCCATTGCCAGTTTGCCGAGCGTTGCAGCAAGCGTGCTTATAGCGGCAGCTGTTATTTTTTCTGTTTTACCGCGGCTCATCTGCGCGTATACAACATTGTAATTTAGATCACCAAAATGCAGAAGTTGTGTGGTTAATTTTCTGTTTAACGGAAAGGACGAGCCATAGCCTGCACCGCTGCCCAGTGGGTTTTTATTGGCAATATGATATGCGGCAGCCAGCATTTCCAGGTCATCGGTGAGGCTTTCGGCATAGGCGCCAAACCATAAACCAAAGGAGGAGGGCATCGCTATTTGCAGATGGGTATAACCGGGCAATAACTTGTCTTTATTTTTTTCACTCTGCTCAATAAGCAAATCAAACAGCGCTTTTGCTTTATCCTTAATGTTCAATATTTCAGACCGTAAATACAATTTCAAATCCACTGCCACCTGGTCATTCCGGCTTCTTCCGCTGTGAATCTTCTTGCCTGCTTCGCCTATGCGTTGTGTTAAAAGTAACTCCACCTGCGAATGAACGTCTTCTATATCTTCTTCAATTTGAAATTTCCCTTCTTCTATTTCCTTAAGAATATTTTCCAGCTCTTTTACGGCCAGTTCTCCTTCAGCCGGGGTCATCAGCCCCACTTCCTGCAACATTTTCACGTGAGCTATAGAACCCTGTACATCGTAAGGGGCAAGCAACAAGTCAAATTCTTTATCGCGGCCAACGGTGAATTTTTCAATCCATTCGTTTGTGGAAGCGTTATCTTTTTGCCAGAGTTTCATAAGAATAATTTCAATTTCACGGTCATAGGTCAAATCTACGATATTTCATTCTTCTGTATCACCTTCTGTAGTATCTTCACATACAATGCAATCCCTTCTTCTACTTCGTTAATAAAAATATATTCATCGGCCATATGACTCCTTGCTGAATCACCAGGCCCTATTTTTAAAGCCGGGAAAGGTATCAATGCCTTATCGGAAGTGGTAGGTGAACCATAACAGGTTCTTCCCAATTCCAGTCCTGCCTGCACCACCGTATGGTTTACTGCAATGGAAGATGATCTCAGGCGCAGGCTTCTTGGCTGTATCCTGCACTTTACATGAGCCTGAATGATATTCAGTATTTCTTCAAAACTATATAATTCATTCACCCTGATATCGGTTACAAAACTACATTGAGAGGGTACTACATTATGGGCTTTATTATCGGTATCAATTACGGTAACGCTCATCTTCACCGGCCCAAGAAAGTCTGAAACTTTGGGGAAGCGAAAAGATCGGAACCAGAAAATATCGTCCAGCGCTTTATAAATGGCATTTTCTCCCTCTTCCCGCGCCGCATGACCGGCTACTCCGTCTGCAAAACAATCCAAAACCAATAATCCTTTTTCTGCAACTGCCATCTGCATCTGGGTTGGTTCGCCTACTAACGCAAAGGCCCATTGCCTGTGAGGCGGGTTAAAAGCCAAATCAGTAAGAAGCAGTTCCATGCCATTGTTCCCTGAGATTTCCTCTTCAGCACTGGCTGCAAAAACCAGATTATATTGCAAATCATTATGTTCGTAAAAGAACAGAAAGGCAGCCAATAACGAGACCAGCGAGCCACCGGCATCATTACTGCCCAGACCAAAGAGTTTTCTGTCTTTTTCTTCAGCATTATAGGGATCAAGGGTGTAGCCCTTGTTGGGTTTTACAGTATCATGGTGAGAATTGAGTAAAATACTGGGCTTGTTTTCATCGAAGTGCCGGTTTGTTGCATACACGTTATTCCCAACCCGCGAAGATGGAATTCCTTTGTTATTTAAAAAGGAGCTTATCAATGCAGCTGTTTGCCCTTCTTCTTTACTGATAGAAGGGGTGGCTATTAAATTTTTAAGCAACTGAATGGCTTCAGCGCTTAGTATGGAAATATTATTTTTCATGAATTATTGTTGTACCAGATTTACCGGAAATTAGCGATTGCAGACTTGCTGCATTTCCAATTATTACCCGCCCTATGCCGCTATTCAGGGCTGCAAATGCATTATCTAATTTTGGGATCATACCCGCAAAAATCTTTTGATTTGATTTCAGCTGTTGATAATTTTCCGGCGTAAGGGTTGGAATAACAGACTGTTCGTCATTGATATCCAGTAAAACTCCGTTTTTCTCAAAAGAATAAATCAGCGTAACATCATACGCTGCTGCAAGCGCCTTGGCCGTTTCCTGTGCGATAGTATCAGCGTTGGTGTTGAGCAATTGTCCTTTTTTATCATGTGTTACCGGAGCCAGTATCAGGGCAAAATTTTGTTCCAGAAACTTTATCAGTAACGAGGTATTTACCTCGTCTATATCTCCTGCAAAACCATAGTCTGTATTGCCGGAAAGAACTCTCTTGTGTGACTGGATTATATTTCCATCGGCGCCACTCAGTCCAATAGCATCGCAACCATTGGCCTGTAGTTGAGCTACGATGTGTTTATTAATATAACCTGCATACACCATGGTAATAACCTTAAGCGTATCTGCATCTGTAATTCTTCTGCCATCAACCATTTGCTGCCGAATGCCTAATTGCTCTGCCAGCCTGGTAGCAATTTTTCCACCCCCGTGTACCAGAATAAGTGCTGCTTTCTGATGTAGGGAAGCAAAAGATTGCAGAAAAGCAGAAAGTTGCTCCTTATCGTCAATAATGTTTCCACCTATCTTAATGATGTATACCTGCTTCATACTTATTTTGAAGATTGATAACGCAGAATTTCTGCTAGTATCGCCTGGGCAGCCCATACCCTGTTAGCCGCTTGTTGGGTAATGACACTGTTAGGCCCGTCGAGTATTTCGTCGCTTAGTTCCACATTACGCCTAACGGGCAGACAGTGCATCACCTTTGCATTTTGGGTTAAAGCCAATTTTTCATTGTTAAGCATCCATTCCGGATCATTACAATATATTTTCCCGTAATCCTGATAGGTACTCCAGTTTTTCACATATACAAAATCAGCGTCTCTTAAAGCCTCTTCCTGGTTGTGAGTGATTGTTGCGCCATTAGTAAATTGTTCTCCGAGTTCATAATCTTCCGGATGGGTAATGGTGAAATTGGCTTCTCCCCATGCGTTTATCCATTGTGAAAAACTATTTGCAACACATTGCGGCAATGCCTTAACGTGGGGCGCCCAGGTAAGTACGATCTTTGGCTTATGGTTTGAAATGTTTGTTTGTTGAATTTGAAGAATCTCTGAAATGGTAATGATGTCCGTTAAGCTCTGTAATGGATGAAGCGTAGCGCTTTCCAGGCTTACTACCGGAATGCCGGCATATTTAATAAACTGATTAATAAATAGTTCGCTGTAGTCGTCTTCCCTGTTTTTTAATGAGGGGAAGGTGCGGATACAGAGGATATCGAAATACTTTCCCATAATAGGTGCTGCATCTTTTACATGCTCTACTTTGCTGCCGCTCATTATAGCTTCATCCTCAAATTCCAGAGCCCAGCCTTCGCTTCCCACTTTAAACACAATCGGTTCCATGCCCAGGTTTTGCGCAGCAATTTGAGTGCTTAAGCGCGTGCGCATACTGGGGTTAAGAAAAAGAAGGCCTATCCGTTTATGTAAACCTATGTTTTGGAGACTCCAGGGATCTGCTTTAAAGTCCAGTCCGCGTTTAACTAAAGCATTGATGTCAGTTACATCGTCTGCTGAAACAAACCGCGGAATGCCTGAGGACGGAAGACGTAACAGCAAATTTGATTGAACGCTCATCTGATGAAAATTGAAAAATTAAAAAATTATTCGCAGGCTGATAAGGCTAACCCTCATGTACCAGTAAAGCTGCAATTTCCTCTTTGAGGGCATCAATGAAATCTTCCGCATCCCGTTTTTTTAAGGCAAGAGATGGTAATAAGCGGATGACATTGGGGAAGGCCTCTCCTGTAAAGATTTTCTGATTTTGTAAGAGATTTTTTTTCAAACCTTTAAGCTCATCGGGAACATCAAATCCAATCATCAGTCCCCGCCCTCTTACATTTTTTATTTCCGGAATTTGTTTTAATTCTTCTTTCAGGTATTTGCCAACCATCACTGCATTA
Organism: uncultured Terrimonas sp.; assembly: GCA_964518685.1. Taxonomy (GTDB): domain Bacteria; phylum Bacteroidota; class Bacteroidia; order Chitinophagales; family Chitinophagaceae; genus Agriterribacter. Next base: position 9,506 of record CAZFGP010000065.1, on the reverse strand, counting down.
CCCAGCAATTTTTCTGATTCTATTACTTCTAATACAGCCAAAGCAGCTGCACAGGCCAGGTGATTGCCTCCAAACGTGGTGCCCAGCATATAATGCCTCGGTTTGATGTGTGGTGCAATGATAATCCCGGCAACAGGAAAGCCATTGCCCATGCCCTTAGCCATACTGTAAATGTCTGCCTTAACACCCGCAAAATCATGGCTGAAAAATTTTCCTGATCTTCCGTATCCGCACTGCACACTGTCGGCTATATATACAGCTCCGTATTCATCACACAGACTGCGGATTTTTTTCAGGAAACTTTCGGAAGCTACATTTATGCCGCCCACTCCCTGGATGCCCTCAATAATGACCGATGAAATTTCTTTTCCCTGCTTTGTAAAACAGTCCTCAAGCGCCTGTTCGTCATTGAAGGGGAGAAAGATCACATTGTCAGTTTCATTTACAGGTGCTCTGTTATTCTTGTTATCAGTAACCGCCATTGCTAATGAAGTGCGTCCGTGGAAAGACTTACTGAAAGCCACTATTTTCTTTCTTCCATTGTGGAAGGAAGCCAGCTTTAAGGCGTTTTCATTAGCTTCTGCCCCACTGTTACAAAGGAAAAGCTGGTAATCTTCTTTCCCTGATAATTGACCCAGTTTGGCAGCTAATTGTTCCTGCAATGGAATTTTGATCGAATTGGAGTAAAATGCAATCTTGTTCAGTTGTTCAGTGATTCGCTGCACCCAGTGTGGGTGAGTGTGTCCAATAGAAATCACCGCATGTCCGCCATACATGTCCAGATATTGCTCTCCTTTATCGTCCCAAACGTAGGAACCTTTTGCTTTAACAATAGTAACATTATTGACCGGGTAAACATCGAATAAATTCATACCATATATTTTTCCTGAAATAATAAATTTTAAATTAGTTGTTGTCCATACAACGCTGAGAATCCCGCTTCTGTTTTGAAGGGAAGGGGCTAAAAGTATCCTGCTTTTAATCGTAGTCCTGCCGCTTCATTCAGGTTAAACATCAGATTCATATTTTGAACTGCCTGTCCGCTGGCTCCCTTTAGCAGGTTGTCTGTAATAGAATGTATGACCAGTTTTGAACCCACTTTTTCCAATTGAATAATACATTTATTGGTATTCACCACCTGTTTCAAAAAAATAGGTATATCACTTACAATGGTAAACGGCTGATCTTTATAAAAGTCTTTATACAGGGTTACCAACTTATCATACGAGTAATCGCAATGTACCAGCGAACTGATAAATATACCACGGGTAAAATCCCCGCGCCAGGGCACAAAATTCAGTGCTTGTTTGTCTGCAATATGTTTCGGACTGACCTGTTGAAGCGATTGCGCAATTTCTGCTAAATGCTGATGAGTCAGGGTTTTATAAGCCTGAATATTATTAGCCCGCCAACTGAAGTGGGAGGTGGTGGCAAGACTTTGTCCGGCTCCCGTGCTTCCTGTGATGCCGGTAGTATATACTTCTTCTAACAAACCTGCGTTTGCCAGGGGCAGCAGTCCCAGTTGAATGGAAGTTGCAAAGCAACCCGGGTTGGCAATATTTTGTGCAGACCGGATGGCCGCCTTATTAATTTCCGGTAAGCCATAAACGAAGTTTCTGTCTCCCATGGAAGATTGTTCCCTAAGCCTGAAATCATTCGCGAGATCAATGATCCGGGTATGGTAATGTACCGTATTTTCTGAAAGAAATTTTTTTGATTCACCATGCCCAAGACATAAAAACAGTACATCCAATTCGCCGCTTTGAATGGGGGAGAGGTCATTGGTAAACTGGAGTGTTGTTTCTCCGAGCAAATCCTGGTGAATACTGTACAATGGTTTTCCGGCGCTACTGCGGCTGTGGATATAAGAAAAATCCACCTCCGGGTGGTTGATTAGTAATCTGATCAACTCTCCGCCGGTATATCCGGCTCCGCCTATTATGCCTGCTTTTATTTTCATATTTTAGGTTTATACCAGCAGAAGCATGAGATTTAATGATGGCAAAAGATTCTGCCCTGTATCCTATGCCTGCTTGTTCACCAGATGATATATAGACACCTGGTTGCCAAATATTTTACTGAATCCTCTTACATCTTCACCGGTAAAGCCGGTATTCATTTCTCCGTATTTACCAAATTTGCTGTTCATCAAATCAAAGGGGGATTCAATGCCTGTGATCTGAAAACGATAAGGCATCATTTGAACAAATACCTCCCCGCTTACGTTTTGTTGTGAATGTTCAAAAAAAGCTTCTATGTCACGCATTACAGGATCCAGCATTTGCCCTTCATGCAGCCAGTTGCCATAAAACTGAGCCAGTTGTTCTTTCCAGTTTAATTGCCATTTTGTAAGCACATGCTTTTCCAAAGCGTGGTGTCCTTTCAGAATGATCATAGGTGCTGCCGCTTCAAATCCAACCCGTCCCTTTATTCCAATGATGGTATCGCCCACATGAATATCACGTCCTATACCATAAGGGCCTGCAATACTCTGCAGGTATTGAATAGCCTCTACAGGATGACTAAAATGGATGTCATCCGCGCCGGTCAGTTGTCCACGCGTAAAGCTAAGTTTTACTTCCCTGGGTTCAGATGCTGTAACCTGGGTAGGCCAGGCTTCTTCGGGTAGAATACCTTTGGAAGAGAGCGTTTCTTTTCCACCTACGCTGGTACCCCACAAGCCTTTATTAATGGAATATACCGCCTTATCAAAATTCATCTGAACTCCTTTTGCCTTAAGGTAAGCAATTTCTTCTTCCCGGCTAAGTTTAAGATCGCGTATTGGGGTAATAATTTCAATTCCGGGAATCATAATATGAAAAATCATATCAAACCGAACCTGGTCATTGCCTGCACCGGTGCTGCCATGTGCTACAGCTTCGGCATTTAGTTTTTTGGCATGTTCGGCAATGTGGAGCGCCTGGCTTAACCTTTCTGCACTTACACTTAAGGGATAGGTGCTATTCTTCAGCACATTTCCATACACCAGGTATTTAACGATGCGGTCGTAATATGATTTCACGGCATCTACTGTAGTGTGAGATTTTACACCGAGTGCATAAGCGTGTGTTTCTATTTTTTTCAACTCCTCATCGGAAAATCCACCGGTATTTACAATAACAGAATGTACCTCATAGCCCTTATCCTCGCCCAAATATTTTACACAGTAGGAAGTGTCTAATCCCCCGCTAAAGCCCAATACTATTTTTTTCATGTTATAATTCCTTAAATTTCTATAAGATTATTGCTGATTCCCGGGTTAAGCAGGACAGCAGAAAATATACTATAGATTAAACAGAAAATGAAGGATGGATTTTTGCTTAACCCCATTTTTCGTTTCGTCTTTTTCTTTCTTTAGAAAAGGCTGCAATAATTTCCATTTCTTGATCCGCATGAAGCGTTCATATAATTTGGAATGTTGTCGAAATTCAGCCTCTGTTTTTTTCGGTTCCGGATGGTCTTTTGGATCGTAGAGCATCGCGGTACAAAGACAGTTTTTTCGTCCCTTGCTGATGAGGATGTCGTAGTTAACGCAACTTTTGCATCCCGCCCAAAAATCTTCGTCCTGTGTCAGTTCCGAATAGGTAACCGGTTTATAGCCCAGTTCGGAGTTGATTTTCATCACTGCCAGTCCTGTGGTAAGGCCAAATATTTTTGCCTCCGGGTAGAGTTTACGGCTAAGTTCAAAGATCTTTCCTTTGATAGCCTTTGCTAAGCCGCTCTTTCTAAAAGGAGGCGCTACAATAAGACCTGAATTAGCCACATATTCTCCATGGCTCCAGGTTTCGATATAGCAAAATCCTGCCCAGGTTCCTTCTTTATCAAAGGCGATAACCGCCTTGCCTTCCGTCATCTTTTTTTGAATATACTCGGGGCTCCTCTTTGCAATACCTGTACCTCTTGCCTTAGCAGAAGAAGCCATTTCGTCACAAATAGTTTGTGCAAAACTGAGGTGGTTTTCATCGGCAATAAGTATCTGAAATTGTTCCTTTGTGTTCATTCTTTTGTTCCTTAAAACAGTATGATTGTAGAAAGAGAGATAATTACGGTCATTCCTGCTGCACCGTGTTATTAAATGACCTGCATTCATATATGAAAGTGTACTGCATCAACGTCGCACCCTGAAGGACGTTCGAAAACAAACGTAAACTGTTCCTGGCGGAACAGGCAAAACCCCACGCAATGTAGTATCTTTTATGGGAGATACATCAGCGGTTACTATGGTGAGATTTTTTTGCATTTCAATAAGCTAAACTTTGAATAAATATTTGATGGTGCAAAGAAAACGCTTTTTTCTCTTGCAGCTGTGTTTTTTCTGTGAAATTTCGGAATTGGGGAAAATTCCTATAACGGTACCGGAACCCGGTGTACAGCATCACTAATTTCCAATATCAAAGAAGGGTCTTTTTCAATAGCGTTGCCTACTACAATCAGATCTGCACCGGCTTTACAGTTGAGATAAGCCTTTTCCGGGTCTTTAATACCGCCACCCACTACAAGAGGAATTTGAATGGACTTTGCCACACCTTCAATCATCGTTTCAGAAATCGCCTTTTTGGCGCCACTGCCGGCGTCCATATAAATCAATTTCATTCCCAGCATTTCGCCTGCCATAGCCGTGCAAATAGCAATTTCATTCTTATCGGAGGGGATTGGATTGGCATTGGTGATATAGGAAACTGTTGTAGGCGCTCCGCCATCAATAACCATATAACCTGTTGAAATAATTTCCAGTCCGCTTTTTTTAACCATTGGCGCTGAAATAACGTGCTGCCCGATCAGCAGGTCGGGATTTCTGCCGGAGATCAGAGAAAGATACAACAGCCCGTTGGCATAGCGGCTAACCTGAGATGGTGCACCCGGGAATAGTATTACAGGAATAGTGCTCTGTTTCCGGATCTGCTTTACCACACTGTCTAAATGATTGCTGATAACCAGGCTGCCCCCCACAAGCAAATAGTCCACTCTGGAAGAAGTTGTCAGTTGCAAAAGTTGGTCAATCTTTTTTTCATCCGTTTTATCGGGATCAACCAGCACGGCAAATGACTTTTTGCCCAGTTTCTTTTTTTCGACTATGGAATGATAAATTGGATTTGTCATGCTACTGTTCCTGAATTGCAAAAATGCGAAAAGTTTTTGGGTTAGCCTGTTTTAAAAGGCAAAATCATAAATCTGGATTTTAGAGGTTTTGGGTGACTGAAGGTTCACAATTAAAAAACTTTGTTGAAACAGCCAAATAATCTTATACCAGCATGTGAAAAAATGATCAAATTGCATCCTATATTAGATAAGGGTCACTTATCCACAGGCTGTTGATATTTAACACTTTGATAAAACGAATTAGCCCAATATATTCGTCCTCTTATCATTTGATAATACTAACTTACAGAATCAAACAGAATAACATGGCAAAGGAAAGAAAGAGTGAAGGGATGAAATTTCAGCGTTTTTTCACTAAAGACGGAGTAGATGTGTATGGTCAGTTTGAATATGATTATCGTACTTCTGTTATACGTAATCCCAGCGGAGAGATTGTTTTTGAGATGAAGAATGTGGAAGTGCCGGCAAAATGGAGCCAGATAGCAACTGATATATTAGCACAAAAGTATTTCAGGAAAGCCGGAGTGCCGCAAGCAGATGGATCTACAGGTCGTGAAACCTCTGTAAAGCAGGTGGCTCACAGAATGGCAAACTGCTGGAAGGTTTGGGGTGAACGTAACGGCTATTTTGCTTCTGCACAGGATGCCCGGGTGTTTTATGAAGAATTGGTATATTGTATCCTTAATCAGGCCTGTGTGCCTAACAGTCCCCAATGGTTTAACACCGGGTTATATGAGAGCTATGGAATTAAAGGGAAACCCCAGGGACATTATTATGTTGACCCTGTGGACGGGAAGTTGAAGAATTCAACCTCTGCCTATGAACGTCCTCAACCTCATGCCTGCTTTATATTGAGTGTGGAAGATGATTTGGTGAATGATGGCGGAATCATGGATTTATGGGTAAGAGAAGCAAGGATTTTTAAATATGGCAGCGGGGTAGGTACCAATTATTCCAATATCCGCGGAGAAGGAGAAAAACTTAGCGGTGGCGGCACTTCATCCGGACTCATGAGTTTCTTAAAAATTGGTGACCGGGCAGCTGGAGCTATTAAAAGCGGAGGCACTACCCGCCGTGCGGCGAAGATGGTTTGTCTGGATCTGGATCATCCGGAAATCATGGAGTTCATCAATTGGAAGGTGGAGGAAGAAAATAAGGTAGCCGCATTGATTGCAGCAGGCTATGCTTCAGATTATGAAGGAGAGGCTTATAAAACCGTAAGCGGGCAAAACTCCAACAACTCGATACGGATACCTAACGAATTCTTTGAAAAACTGGAACATAATGAGGACTGGGAATTGAAGGCGCGCTCTGATGGCAGGATCATGAAAAAAATTCCTGCTAAAGAGGTTTGGAATCAGATCGCTTATGCTGCCTGGCGTTGTGCAGACCCGGGTACCCAATACGATACCACTATTAATGAATGGCACACCAGCCCCAAAGGTGGCCGTATCCGGGCCTCCAACCCATGCAGCGAATACATGTTCTTAGACAACACCGCCTGTAATCTTGCCTCAGTGAATTTGATTAAATTCTTCGATGAAAACACGAATGTTTTTGATGTAAAAGGTTTTGAACACACCGTGCGCTTATGGACCACAGTGTTAGAAGTGTCGGTATTAATGGCCCAATTTCCTTCTAAAGAAGTGGCTCAGCTTTCCTATGACTATAGAACTTTAGGACTTGGATATGCCAATCTGGGTTCACTACTTATGGTCAGTGGAATTCCATATGACAGTGAAGAAGCACGAGGCATTTCCGGCGCTATTACAGCAATTATGACGGGGATTGCTTATAAAACCTCTGCCGAAATGGCGAGCCATCTTGGTCCTTTTGCACGATATGAAGAAAACAAGGAGGATATGATGCGCGTGATGCGTAATCACCGGCTTGCCGCCTATGATGCAGATGAGTATGAACAACTGAGCGTTAAACCTCGTGGCATTCATGCCAGGTACTGTCCGGATTATTTGCTGAAAGCAGCCTGCAAAGCCTGGGATGAGGCGGTGGAATTGGGAGAAAAGCATGGTTTCCGAAATGCGCAATCCACGGCAATAGCACCTACCGGAACCATCGGTTTGGTAATGGATTGTGATACCACCGGAGTGGAACCTGACTTTGCTTTGGTAAAGTTTAAGAAGTTGAGTGGGGGAGGATATTTTAAAATTATTAATCAATCTGTTCCTCAGGCGCTGAGAAACCTGAAGTACTCCCAAAAAGAAATTGACGCTATTGTGAGATATGCGGTTGGGTCAGCTTCTTTTTCGGGTGCGCCCTTTATCAATCCTCAAACTTTGAGTGAAAAAGGATTTATAGCAGAAGAAATAAAAAAGTTGGATGCGGCACTGGGGTCGGCATTTGAGATCAGCTTTGTATTTAATAAGTTTACCCTCGGAGAAGCCTGTCTGGAACGGTTGGGATTTGTTCCCGAGCAGTATAATGATTGGAATTTCAACCTGTTATCAGCACTTGGGTTTACGGCTATTCAAATTGAAGCTGCGAATGATTATATATGCGGCACCATGACCGTGGAAGGAGCGCCTTATTTGAAAAAGGAACACTATCCGGTATTTGACTGTGCTAATAAATGTGGAAAGAAAGGAGAGCGGTTTATCCATGCCCACGGACATATTCGCATGATGAGCGCAGTACAGCCTTTTATCAGTGGTGCTATTTCCAAAACCATTAATCTGCCTCATGAAGCAAAAGTGGAGGAAATAGCTGATGCATATAAGTTGAGCTGGGAATTAGGACTGAAAGCCTGTGCATTATACAGAGATGGTTCCAAACTTAGCCAGCCACTGAGCAATAAAAGCGATACTAAGAAAACAAAAGAGGATGACAAGTCGCAGACTTCCGGGGAAGCATTGCAGAGTCATGTAATAGATATGGGCAGGCTTACGGTAGATGAATTGCTGGAAGAACTACACAAGCGGATGCAGGAATCTACGGATACCAAGTTGAAGCGCCAGCTTTCGAGGATTGTGGAGAGAAAGACACTTCCGGTAAAAAGACGCGGCTTTACCCAAAAGGCCAAGATAAATGGACAAACCCTTTTTCTTCGTACCGGAGAATATGGTGATGGCACCCTGGGTGAAATCTTTATAGATCTGGCTAAAGAAGGTTCTACGCTGCGCAGTCTGATGAACTGTTTTGCTATCGCCGTCTCGGTTGGGCTGCAATATGGTGTGCCTCTTGAAGAATTTGTGGAGAAGTTTGTATTTACCAAGTTCGAACCCGCCGGAATGGTAGACCATCCCAATATTAAATCTACCACATCTATTGTAGACTTTGTATTTCGGTGTCTGGCCTACGAATACCTTGGAAGAACAGACCTGATTCATGTACTGGATAAACCGGAAATAGGGAATATGGGACAGGATGATTGGGAGGAAAATACCGCAGCAGTTCCGGATTCATCACCGGCGCTAAGTGATTTGCGAGTGGTGGGCAATCCTTCTCCCAATAGTGGCTCCTCAGTTCCTGGAAACAGGGCGCAAAGAGCCGCAGTAATTTCAAATAATTTAGCGAGTGAACACCTGAAAAGTATGCAGAGCGATGCCCCATCTTGTAATGTTTGTGGACATATAACGGTTAGAAGCGGCACCTGTTATAAATGTTTGAATTGCGGGAATAGCATGGGGTGCAGTTAAATGAAGCAATTTAGGACGGTTAGGAATATAAACAAACCTACACAAATCCATTCTGGTTTTCCGGAGTGGATTTTTTTGTAAAAGTTCGCTTTTGGGTAAAAACAGGTGATTTTATGTTGTAACTTATGGTATACCAGTCATTTACGTTAAATGATACAATTTTATCGTTTTTCTGATTTAATCCCGATAATCTGTAATCTTAAAGAAATTACTTCGATATAGTTCTTTTTCTGAATACCGGATATTTTCTTTACAGTCTAAATGTAAAAAATATGATAAGACTAATCGCAGTGTTTCTCTTTGTTCTTTTTCTCTCTTCCTGTGCTCAATCCATAACGCCTTACCAGGCCGCTCATGGAGGTTTTAAGAAATGCCGGGATATCAGGTAAGAGAGGGAGTCCTGATTTTATTCCGGCGTAGATTCATACCGGAAGACTCCACAAACACACAGAACAACCAAATTTCGTAAACTGCAACTTCGCTTTGCTAAGTCTTACACCATTTTTGAAAAGTTTGAATTCCTTAATATAAATTGCAGGAGTTTAAACTTTTTTTCTTTTTAAAATGCAGGTACAGGTAACATACAAAAAGGAGCAGGTAATCCAGGCGCTACGATATCATTTTATCAGTAAGAGGGAGATTAAACTCATGATCATTCTGGTAAATGTATTTACCACCCTGGCAGCGGTATTGTTTTACATGAAAAAAGTAACTCCCTTTGCTTTTTTTATCAGTTTCTTTTTATGGGTGGGG
>CAZFGP010000064.1:0-22817 GCA_964518685.1 uncultured Terrimonas sp. | reverse complement strand
GATATTGAGCTGCCGGTTAACCGTAAGCAGGCGGAAAGTATTAAAGCGCTCTGCAACAGCCTGCTGATAAATGCCGCCATGGGTGAGGAAGAAGAAAGCTGGCTTTGCCAAAACGTGGAAAATTCGCCTATGATCCTGAACCGGGTATTACGCTATCCGCAACGTTCGCAGGTTATAAGCAAGTGGGCGGCAGAAAATTATACGCGCGATTTCTCACATAACCGCCGTGCTGAAATGGTGGGCTGGGTATTGGATGTAAACCCTTCATTTGTTGTAGACAAACAAACGCTGACAGATGATTTTGAATTCCTGAACCTAAAAGATAAAGCCGCCATACAACAATACGATGAAGAAGTGCAGGCAAAAAAAATCATGGATAATGAGTTGGGCGGTTTGCTTGCCCCGGATGAGGCAGGCAACAGGTTGCCTGATATTTTTGGCTATGATGGACCGCCAGCCGGCTACAGTTCAGTACCTCCCCAACTGGAAATCCCGAAAAGATTTTATTCAGCGCCGTTGATGCAGGATTTGTATGCGAGATATAATACCGCCGTGCCGGATTATGAGGCCATAAAAAGCGAATTTTATGATACGCTTGAGCTGTTTCAAAACAAAACCATGCTCTGGGCAATCACATACTCGCGGTTAGCTATGCCCCGTAAAACAGCCCTGCTCAAAAAGCATTACAACCGGGCAACCAGCAACAGCTTCTTTTATATCTGCCGGCGGTTGCAGTCGGTTGAACTGTTGCAATGGCTAAGCAAGCAATAACAGTAAAGCATACGTTTCATTCGCTTCTGTGTGAACTTCTGCTATGCGAATCACCCGGCGCCGGGGTCTGGCTGTCCGCAATAGCCTTGGAGGAAGACCCCGGCGGGACACAATCGTGCCGGCAAATATTTACCTAATGCTACTGCTAAACTTAATCAGAGACAGCCATTGAGGGTTGTGTTTTATGGTAATAGTATCGAAACAGGCGCCATATTACAGAACCAAAGAAAGAAAAATACCATAAAGTCCTGCGTATTTTTTAAATTCGACCTTCGCATAGAAGCGTTTTTTTGAACTTTAATACCATTAAAAAATAATGAAACGACGTTCTGCCATAAAAAATATAATGATCTTTGCGGGAGGTATCTATTTACTCCCTTCCTGCTCCAATGATCCCGCACAATCATCAATACAATTAACGAATATTGAGGTAAGTGCAGATCAGGAAGCAATTCTGGCGGAAATAGCCGAAAGTATTATCCCTAAATCAGCAAATGCGCCTGGTGCAAAAGATCTTAATCTGCATTTGTTTGCCCTAAAAATGGTAGATGATTGTCATTCCGAAGAAGAACAACAAAAATTCATAGCCTCACTCCGGCTTATAGAAAAAAAATCATTATTTACGCCGCTGGATAATGAAAAACGAAATGTTTTTATTCGTGAACTTTCCGATGATGAAAAAGCGCCTGAAGAACTTCGCGTGTTTATGAAAATTACAAAACAAAGGGTAATACAGGGGTTTACAAATTCAAAATTCGTGATGACCGACCTGCAGCAATATGAATTGGTGCCTGGAAGATATAACGGATATTTCCCTGTTGAACAATCTGCCTGATTTAAATACATTAGAATTATGCCTCAGTTAAATATTGATAGTATTAAGGATCGTACGTTTGATGCCATTGTAATAGGTTCCGGAATAAGTGGAGGGTGGTCTGCAAAAGAACTTACAGAAAAAGGGTTGAAAACCTTGTTGCTTGAAAGAGGGCGTGATGTTCAGCACATTAAGGATTATCCTACAACAAGCAAGATGCCCTATGAATTTGAGCATCGGCTGGAGGTGCCTCTTGCGATTAGAGAAGAGTCGCCTATAGTTAGCAGGTGTTATGCTTTCAGGGAAGATACCATGCACTTCTTTGTAAAGGACAATGAGCATCCGTATATTCAGGATAAACCTTTTGACTGGATACGTGGCTATCAGGTGGGAGGAAAATCATTGACCTGGGCACGGCAGACGCAGCGGTGGAGTGATTTTGATTTTGAAGGTCCGGCAAGGGATGGTTTTGCAGTAGATTGGCCGATTCGTTATAAGGATTTGGCACCCTGGTACAGCCATGTTGAAAGATTTGCAGGTATTGTTGGTGACAAGGATGGACTACCGGAGTTGCCCGATGGAGAATTTCTTCCTGCTTTTCCGCTAAATGCTGTTGAGAATCATTTCAGAGAGCAGGTAAAATCAAAGTATCCGGGGCGTCATGTTATCAGCACACGGATGGCACATTTGTCTCAGCCTGAACCGATTCATCTAGCACAGGGACGGGGACAATGCCAGATGAGAACCCTGTGTCAGCGCGGCTGTCCTTATGGAGGATATTTCAGCAGTAATTCGTCCACTTTACCCTGGGCTCAGAAAACCGGCAATCTTACATTGCGGCCATTTTCAGTGGTACATTCCATTATTTATGATGATCAAAAAGGAAGAGCCACCGGCGTAAAGGTGATTGATGCGAATTCTAAAGAAGAAATTGAGTTTTTTGCAAGAATTATTTTCGTTAATGCTTCAGCAATTAATACCAATCTTATATTGCTCAATTCCAAAACGTCCAGATTCCCCGAAGGGTTGGGAAATGACAGCGGTGTATTGGGGAGGTATATTGCGTTTCATCATTACGGGGGTGAGGTGAAGGCAAGGTATGAAGGTCCTTTGGATAAATACAGAACGGATGGCAGAAAGCCCGGCTATGGTTATGTACCCAGGTTTCGAAATCTGCACAGACAGGAAACGAATTTTCTTCGTGGTTATGCGGCAGGGTTTAGCGCTAACCGGGGTTTTTATGCGGATACTAATACTATAGGAGCGCCTCTAAAAGAAAATTTGATGAATCGTAAGCTGGGCTCCTGGTATGTAAATTCTTTTATGATGGGAGAAACTATTCCTAAAAAAGAAAGTTATGCTATGCTGGATGCTGATAAAAAGGATAACTGGGGTATCCCTCAGCTGAGAATCTCTGTAGACTTTGACGATAATGATAAAAAAATGCTGGAGGATTATTTTGAACAATTCAGCGAAATGTATTCAGCGGCGGGATTTAAAGATATTAAACCGGGAAAACGTGGAATAGCTCCGGGATTGGATATCCATGAAATGGGCGGGGTGCGGATGGGGCGTGATCCCAAAACTTCTATGCTTAATAAATGGAATCAATTGCATGCGTGCAAAAATGTGTTTGTAACAGACGGTGCCTGCATGACTTCAACCTCTACCCAAAATCCATCGCTTACCTATATGGCTTTTTCGGCACGCGCGGCAGATTATGCAGCAGAAGAAATGAAGAAAAGAAACCTGTAATAGAGGATTTTTTTTGAGATGAAACGAGTTTTTCTATTCTAATAACAAACATGGATTCATGAAAACAGATCTGTTTAAAATGCTGGTGTTCTTCGCTGTATCCGTTGCAATGATGCCCATAGGAAAAGCGCAGAACAAAGGCAAAAGTGCCAAAAAAGTAACTTTTACGAAACATGTTCTAACAAAAGATTTTGTGAGTGAAGGCGTAGCAGTTGGCGATGTAAACCATGATGGCAAGTTAGATGTGATTGCCGGCGCCTTTTGGTTTGAAGCGCCGGACTGGAAAAAACATGAAATTGCTGAGCCTGTAAAATATAAGGTAGGAGAGGGGTATAGCAATTCGTTCCTGAATTTTAGTATGGATGTCAATCAGGATGGATGGATTGACCAGATCCGTATTGACTGGCCGGGGAAGTCTGCCTATTGGCATGAAAATCCAAAAAACATGCCGGGTCATTGGCCGGTTCATCTTATTCACCCGTCGGTGGGCAATGAATCACCGCTGTTTGTTGATATAGATGGTGATGGCAGAAAAGATTTATTGTGCAACGATCCGGAAAAGAAACAAATCATTTGGTTAAAATCTCCGGACAAGAAAGGGGACACGGCCTGGAAACTGAACATTATTGATGGTAGAGAAGGAATACCGGGCACACATCAATATACACACGGTTTGGGATATGCTGACATAAACGGGGATGGTAAAAAAGATGTGTTAATACCCGCAGGATGGTGGGAAGGACCGTCGGATCCCAAACAGGAAAACTGGATATTTCATTCTGTAGAGTTGAGTCAGCCCAGTTCTCAAATGTATGTGATGGATTTAAATAAGGACGGATTGGCTGATATCATCAGTGCTTCTGCTCACCTGTATGGTATTTGGTGGCATGAGCAGAAAAAAGATGGGGGCGGAAATATCAGCTTTATGCACCACTTGATTGACTCCAGTTTTTCCCAAAGTCACAGCCTTATGCTTGCAGATGTAAATAGAGACAGTCAACCGGATTTAATAACCGGAAAGCGTTATTTCGCGCATAATGGAGGGGACCCCGGTGCACATGAGCCCGCAGTACTGAATTGGTACGAGTACAAACCGGGTAGAACACCGTCTTGGATAAAACATGAGGTTGACAATGATTCAGGTTCAGGACTAATTTTGGTGGTAGAAGATATTAATGGCGATAAGCTACCCGATATTGTGGTGTCCAATAAAAAAGGTGTTCATGTTTTCCTGCAAAATAAATAAGCATGGGTAGCAAGGTGTGGAATCTGTTTAATATCCTTATGAGAAGATTTGTTTTATGTGCTTTAGTACTCCCTATATTTTTGTTATCGTGTTCAGATGACAGGGAAATAACCTATCCATTTGATCCCGGGCCTCAGAGTCATATTGTTTTTATCGGAAATACCTTTGCGGAAAGATTTCAGTTTTACAATTATTTTGAACCTTTACTTTATAAAAGTTTCCCCGACAAAAAACTTATAGTCAGAAACCTTGGGTGGAGTGCAGATGAAGTTGACTTGCAGTCGCGTCCGCTTAATTTTCCAACTCAGGATAGTCTTCTGAGTGAGCAAAAAGCAGATATTATTTTTGCCTGCTATGGTTTAAACGAATCTTTCAGGGGTGCAGACAGTCTTGCAGCGTTTAAAGAAAGTCTTGCAAAGTATCTGCAGCATATACAGCAACAAAAATATAACGGGAAAAACCATCCGGAGATAATCCTGGTGTCTCCCGTTGCTTATGAGGTGTTGGGTGATGCGTTGCCCAGGGCGGAAACTAATAATAAGAACATTGCGCTTTATACGCGTGCGATGAAGGATGTTGCGGAGACATTGGGTATCCCTTTCCTTAATCTTTTTTCTTTCACTAAGAAATTGCATAGCACAGAAAGCCATATTACTATTAATGGCATCCATCTCAATGAAAATGGTTACAAACGGGTTAGTGAGTGGATAGCGAAATCTTTGAGTTTGCCGGTTTCGAATTGGAAGCCTGAAGAGTCTCTTCTTAATTTAAAAAAGATAATAGACCAGAAAAACCAACAGTTTTATTATTTATACCGGGCGGTAAACAGTGAATACATCCGGGGACGCAGAAAGGAGCCCTGGGTTCAGCCTCCCGGAGGTCCCATTTCTTTTCCGACAGAGTTGACTAAACTTGACAATTTAGTGAAACAACTCGATCCTATTATTTGGCGTCAAAGTAAAAACAATAGCCTTGAAAACTTAGAATCAGCGGCTGAAATTTTGAATGATACCCTGCAGTTTCAAACGCTTAAAAAAGATGAATTAACCAGGCCTTCGACCGATCAGTTTATTTTGCCAGAAGGTTTTGAGATTAATCTCTTTGCTTCGGAAGTTGATTTTTCCATCAGCAATCCCGTAAAGATCACCTTTGATCCCGGGGGCAGGCTATGGGTAGCAAATATGGAATCCTATCCTCAGTATCTTCCGGGAGCCCAACCGAACGATAAGATTGTTATTTTGGAAGATACCAATGGGGATGGTAGTGCAGATAAGGAAACCATTTTTGCAGACAGTTTGTATTTACCAACGAGTTTTGAATTAGGCAAGAGCGGCGTGTTCGTATCCCAGCCACCGAATGTCTGGTTTATGCAAGATAAGGATGGAGATGACAGGGCGGATGAAAAAGAAATCCTACTTCATGGTTTTGGCACAGAAGATGTTCACCATACCCTTGATACCTACACCTGGGGGCCGGACGGTGCTTTGTATTGGCATACCGGAACTTTCTTGCATTCGCAAATTGAAACCCCTTTTGGCCCTCAGCGTGGAGATTATGGGGTTACCTGGCGCTTTGAACCGGCTTCTCAAAAATTAGAACCTTATGTATCTTATCCTTATGCAAATCCCTGGGGTCATGTATTTTTAAAAGATGGAACCGAAATTATCGGGGATGTTTCTACCGGGATGAATTACTTCGCACCGCCCATGACCGTTGCCGTTAGCTATCCCCGGAAACATACTGAAATGAAGGATTTTCTAACCTCGCAGGTGAAACCCAAGACCTGCGGAGTGGGAATCGTCTCCAGTAGTCAATTTCCGGATAGCATACAGGGCAATGTTTTGTTCAATACGTTTATTGGTTTTCAGGGCATACGACAACATCGTATAAAAGAGGACGGTAGCGGCATAGTAGCAGAAGAGACCACGCCTCTCCTGCAATCAAGAGATCCCAACTTCAGACCGGTGGATTTGCAGTTTGGCCCTGATGGCGCCTTGTATGTTGTTGACTGGTACAATCCCATCATCAATCATGGGGAAAGAGCCTTACGGGATCCGTTAAGAGATCATACGCATGGAAGGATATGGCGGATAACCAACAAAAATAAAAAGACACTAAAAGTTGTAGACCTGACCAAACTCCCCATAGAACAACTCCTGGATCAGTTTAAGCAAAATGAAGCAAGGCTGCATTACCGGGTTAGAACACAACTGAGGCAGTTAGACGAGGCAACGGTTATTCCGGTTTTGGACAAGTGGGTAGCGGCTTTGGATAAGAATGATCCCTTGTTTGACCGGAATCGTTTGAATGGTTTATGGGTTTACCAGCAATTCGCGCATCCCAATGCTCCGTTGCTCGAGCAGTTGTTGCACAGCAAGGATGAGCATGTTCGCACGGCGGCAACAAGAGTGTTGTTTTACTGGAGGGATTATATCAATAAGGCAGAACAGCAATTAATTTCCTTGTCATCCGATCCCTCCCCTAAGGTTCGGCTTCAGGCAGCGATATCGCTCAGCTATTTTGAAACAGAAAATTCAGTCCTGGCATTATTGTCCGCGACTGAACTTCCTGTAGACTATTATATGAATTATGCCTTGAGGGAATCTTTTCGTCATTTGCAACCAGTTTGGACCCAAATGTTTAGGGAGAATAAGGAATTTTTATCCGGGAAACCGGAGAAAGCAATGTATCTGCTCAATGCACTCTCGAATCAGAAGGAATTGGAAATGCCGGGTTTTTTTTCAGGAGATCCCGGGAAGGGAAAATACAGCTATAGCGCTTTGACTGCCGCATTTTATGATGAATTTAAAGATGCGCCGGCAGTGGCAAAATTCCGGGATAATCTTCTTGAAATAAAGCATGAGGAGGATTCTAATTTAATAAAGGGTACTCCTGATAAACCAGTCATTCAATTGTCGGCATTGCCCGGGAAAATGAAATTTGATAAAGCGGTGCTCACAGCAAAGGCAGGAAAAGAAATAACGTTTCTTTTTCAAAATAACGATAATATGCCTCATAATGTTGTAATTACTAAACCGGGGGCGCTTGAAAAAATAGGTAAAATGGCTGATGCTATGGCAGCTACACCCGATGGCTATCAAAAGAACTTTATTCCGGAAGCACCTGAAGTTGTTTTTTCTACTCCGTTAATTAATGCAGGCAAAACCTATAAGATTGATATCAGAGTCCCCGGCCAACCGGGCATGTATCCATTTATTTGTACTTTCCCTGGTCATTGGCAAACGATGAATGGGATACTGGAAGTAATAAAATAAAAAGTGAGATAAAAATCGGATTTTCCTGCTACGAATTGTGGCAACCGAAATGTTAGCGAAATAGAAATGAATATTATAAATTCGTCTGTCACTATCGTTGATTAACTTTATACATTTATTAATAAATATTATTTTATGCGGTTCGGTATTAATACGTTTCTTTTTACGTCTCCTTTTACTACAGAAAGCATTTCCTTATTCCCTCAGTTTAAAAAATGGGGCTTTGATACGGTTGAAATAGCTTTAGAGGATGCATCACATATTGATCCGGTGGTGGTGAAGAAGGCCTTGGACGACAATGGACTGGTATGTGGTTCAATCTGTGCAGCTATGGGGTCGGATCGTGACTTTCGGGGAACGCCTGAATATCAGAAAGGGGCTATGGATTATTTGAAAGCTATCGTTGAAATCTCTCCGCTATTAGGATATCCTACCTTAATAGGACCCTTATATTCTGCCGTTGGCCGGGCAGACCTGGTTCCTGCTGAAGACTACAAAAAACAATGGGATACTGTGGTTAAACATTTGCGGACACTCGCCGCACATGCAGGAAGTCTGGGGGTTAAACTGGCTATTGAGCCATTAAACCGTTTTGAAACGGATTTCATTAATACCTGTGATCAGGCGCTAAAAATGCTAAAGGATGTAAATGAATCGGCATTGTATGTACACCTGGATTCTTTTCATATGAATATTGAAGAGAAGGATTCAGCAAAAGCTATATTGAAAGCGGGGGATAAACTTGCTCATTTCCATGCCTGTGGATGTGACCGGGGTACACCCGGGAATGATCATATCAACTGGAAAGGAATCTTTGCTGCGTTAAAAGAGATAGATTATAACGCAGATGTGGTGATTGAGTCGTTTACTCCGGCTATAGAAATTATTGCCCGCGCTGCCTGTATTTGGAGAGAGATGGAACCCTCCCGTGAAAGTATTGCCATTGAGGGAGTGAAATTTCTGAGACAGGCTGCTGCTAATTGATATCGTTAATATTATTATGTTGGAAAATAAGGATTGGGTTTCACTGAGTGATTTTGCTGCCAGGCAATTTCGGCAACCCGCAACAGAAGACAAGGAACTGCCGGCGCTGCTGGACAATATTAGTGAGGCGGTAAAGCAAATATCATTTGAAGTAAACAGAGCAGCTATAGATGGAAAACTGGGGATGACCGGGAGTGTAAATGTTCAGGGAGAGCAAGTGGAAAAGCTGGATCAATACGCTAATGAGATTTTTATACATACCTTAAGCAAAGGCGGACACTGTGCAGGATTGGTTTCAGAGGAAACCGAAGAAGCGATGATTTTTGATGAAGAAAGTAACAACCAGTCGGGGTATGTTGTATTAATTGATCCTATAGATGGTTCGGCTAATATTGATGTTAATATTGCGATAGGCAGTATTTTTAGTATCTATTCCAGAATATCAGAAAGAGGGAAGCCGGCAGAATTGAAAGATTTTCTTCAAACAGGTGAGCATCTTGTTGCTGCAGGATATGCTATTTACGGACCTTCTACTGTTGTAGTATATGCCGCCGGGGGCTGTGTCAATGGCTTTACATTAGATCATTCACAGGAAAAATTTTTATTAACACATGCTGATTTAAGAATGCCCCCCAGAGGACAGTTTTATTCTTTTGATAACAGCTATTATAACCGGATTGACCCCAGGCTGAAAAATTACGTGAATTTTTGTATGTCGAAAGAAAATGAAAATGGACCCTATTCCAACCGGTATTATGGTTGTTTGGTGGCAGACATGCACCGCAACCTGCTGAAAGGCGGTATTTATTTTTATTCGCGGGTAGAGGGTAAGCCTGAGGGTAAGTTGCGACTTTGTTATGAATGTAATCCTATGTCTTTTATTGCTGAAGCAGCCGGAGGCAGAGGGATCAATGGCAGCAGGCGAATTTTGGAAATAAAGCCAAACCATATACATCAGCGAAGTCCGTTGTTTATAGGTTCGGCGGAAATGATCGGAGAATTAGAGCGTTTCTTAATGTAGCGGGGAAGCCTTTTCTATGCTGTTGCGATATAGCTAATCCGGAGTGTAGCTGGCAGCGGCAATGAAGATGCAAAATTGAAAAACATGAAAAACAGGCCAAGAATAAATATAGAACTTACGGCAACGGACAGGGTATTTGAGATTCTCGGTTGGGCTTCTGTTCTTGTAATCTGGATTTTAATGGTCATCAATTATTCGGGTTTGCCTGGCACTATCCCAACGCATTATAATGGAGCAGGAGAGGCAGATGGTTTTGGCGGAAAAAGCGGCATCTTAATTTTGCCGATCATTGCAACGCTTCTCTTTGTTGCCCTGACCATTTTAAATAAATATCCGCAGATTTTTAATTATCCGACTAAAATAACAGAGAAAAATGCATTATGGCAATACACAAATGCGACGAGAATGATAAGATATTTAAAGTTCATTATAGTAATCATTTTCGGTTTTATAGAATTTCAAACGATCCGGAATGCCAAAGGGCAAACAAGCGGGCTGGGCGCCTGGTTTTTACCGATGATTTGGGGATTAATTTTCTTCCCTATGATCTTCTTTTTGGCAAAATCATTTAAGAAGGCAAAATAGTGGGGTGGAACCTTTAGTTAGAAATGAAATTTCATTACTTGGCTTTGGATAACCAGTTATTCGACAAGTTGCAAACTTTTGAGAACCAAATATTATATGATCGAATCCTTATAAATTCAGAAAGAGGATAGTGGATAAGCCGGGAAAAAGAATGAAAAAAAAGTTCCGAAACGTTTAACGATTCGGAACTCCATAAAAATAGATTTAAAAAACCGTGATTTTGAAACCGGGTTAATTAAACCTCATTAGGAACAACATAAGGTGGACGATAAACACGCGTAAGCATGGCATCTGCCTCGGGATCGTTAGCGAATTTTTCCATATCCATAGCGCCTCCCATAAATTTCAATTCCCGGTTAAGACGATAAGATATATTTGCCAATATGGGCAGGGTTGAGGAGAAGAATCCTTCGTTGATATCGCAATGTAAATCTTCATTCTTGCCCGAACGGATGGCGTCAATAAAGTTTACATAATGTTCGGTTCCTCCGGGTGGGGTCCTTGGATCCACCGTTTTTTGGATCTCGGTGGTTTTTGATCCTGCAAATGGTTTTTCTTCTCTTTTGCGAAAAGCTTTCCAGGTAGTGCCATTCAGTTCCAGGTATCCTTCCGTTCCGAAAAATATATTTCCGATACGGATTTCAAGGCTGGATTCCGCATTGGAATACCTGCCGCGCGTTTCAAATTCAAGCGTTTTGCCGTCTTCATATTTAAAGATGGAGGTTTGTGTATTTGGGGTTTCCTGTGCACATTCCTTAGGATCAATACCATATAAACCACCGTTTGAGTAAATGGAAACCGGATGTTCGTTTTTATTCAGACCCCAACGGGCTATATCAAACTGATGAGGTCCCTGGTTGCCCGTATCGCCATTGCCCGTATCCCAGAACCAGTGCCAATTGTAATGCCCTCTCTTTTCATTGTAAGGACGCCAGGTGGCGGGGCCTAACCAGCGGTCGTAATGAAGCGTGGCAGGGGGCGTACTGTCCTTAGCAATTCCAAAGGAGTCGCGGGGTTTAATACACAACCCTCTTGCCATAAATACATCTCCTATTCCGCCGTTATGCAAAAAGGCAATAGCTTCCATTACGTTGGCGAAGGAACGGTTTTGAAACCCCACCTGAACGTGGCGGTTATATTTACGCGCAGCCTCAATCATTTTGCGTCCCTCCCAAACGTTGTGTGATGCAGGTTTTTCAACATATACATGCTTCCCTGCCTGGCAGGCCCAAATAGTACCCAATGCGTGCCAGTGATTGGGAGTGGCAAAAGAAACAGCATCTATTTCTTTATCGTCAAATACTTTTCGCATATCCCATTCCGTAAGTGGTTTTTCTCCGGTTTTGTCTGTCACTGTCTTAGCCCTGGGAGCAAACCATTGCTCATCTGCATCGCAGAGCGTTTTGAGCCGAACATTCCGACTGGTTTTTAAGGCACACCAACTATTGATATGCGTTTGACCCTGGCCATGAATACCGATAACGGCCAGATTAATACGGTCGTTAGCGCCGGGAATTGCGGCATACGATTTAGCGCTGAAGCCCATAGCGCCTACCGTTAGGCCCGCGCCGGCTAAAGCCGACTTTTTAATAAAATCCCTTCTTGAATTACTTTCCTGCATGGTTATTTTGTTTTAAAAAAGATTAATTATTGATATTATTAAAGATGGTCTCTCAGCGTTTCAAAAGGTAATGACCAGTCTTGAAAAAACGTATGTCTTTATTGTGCTTTCTTAATCATCTCTTTAAATAAACTTAATTGTTCCTTCATAGCAGCTACCCTGTCTTTCGGTTCAGTACGCGCCTCCAGTAATATCCATCCGTTGTATTTTGCTCTGGAAAAGAGATTCATTAATTGCTGATAGGGGTAATTGGGGTCGTTCAATTCTCTGACGTGTACGGTATCTCCAAACCATTTTTTTACCGAATTAAAGTTATCTGACAACCCTGGTGGTAATAAATCTTCAGGGTTGCAATTCCAGCACATTTTTACATTGGATTCTGTTACCTGGTCAAAAATAGCTTTCATATTTGGAATCTCCTGAGTATGATGGCCGTGTACCTCTACCCTCACTAACTGACCGAGATTCTTTGCAAATTTGCCCACCTCGTTAAAAGAAGTGGCAATTTGAGCAATGGTTTTTTCTTTAGGAACAGAAGCGGGAAGATCATTAGGTTTGATTTTTAACCCCGAA
This sequence comes from uncultured Terrimonas sp., assembly GCA_964518685.1. GTDB lineage: Bacteria > Bacteroidota > Bacteroidia > Chitinophagales > Chitinophagaceae > Agriterribacter. The sequence goes on along the minus strand of CAZFGP010000064.1, from coordinate 10,172 downwards.
GCACCTATGTCCTTACAAAGCTGGAGATAAGCTTTTGCACCTTCTATATTTTTGCGTACTTCCGCCGGGTCAGGGCTGTGAAATTCAAAATTGGAACCGTATCCAATACAGGTAACCGGACTGTCGGCAAATCTTTTCTTCACGTCAGCCCGTTCCACACCAGAAAGATTAATTTCCACTTTATGAGCATGCTGGGTGCGGAGTTCTACTCCCCATAATCCGGTTTCTGTGCAATTGGCAATCAAAGTAGGCAGATCCCAGTCTCTTCCCCATTGGTAAGTAACTAAGCCAAACTTCATTCGGGGGCCTGCAGTATAAAAACTGCTCAGTGTTGCGGCAGTACTCAATCCCAGACCTGTGATAGCCGTATGGCGTAAGAAAGTTCGGCGCGATATATCTTTCATTTTTTTTTAATTAAAGGGAGAATTCCCGGTTATACAGAAGAATACAACAGCTAAAGGAATATTTCTTTATCAATCCTATTTGCAACTGTTTTATCTTACAACTTTTAAAAATTTAAAGTTAAACGAAAAATATTTTAAAATGAAAAAGTTGTATTTGAGTTCTTGTTTGCTCTTCCTGTTGGGTAATCTTGTATATGCACAAAATGCTACGCTTCAATTCGGGAAAGTAAGAAGTTGGGATGCAGTGATTTCGGGTTCAGATCAAACAGACTCGCCCATACAATGGATGAACGTAAATACTGATGACGATACCTGGAAGGTTCAAGGTGATATTTTAATGTGTACGGGGTTACCTATTGGCGTAATGAGGAGCAGGATTCAATTCGAAAACTTTATGATGCATGTAGAATGGAAACATTTAGAGGCGGGTGGCAATTCAGGGATTTTTGTATGAAGTAGCGCGCGTCCGGGCAAAAGTCGTTTGCCGGATGGAGTAGAAGTGCAAATGCTGGAACTGGATTGGGTGAAACTCAATAAAAAAGGAGATGTAGAGCCTCCGATTGCCTACGTGCATGGAGAACTTTTTGGAGTTGGGGGAGTGTATACCAAACCAGACAATCCGCGCGGAGAAAGAAGCAAATCGCTTGAAAACCGTTGTAAAGGAAGGGGTGAGTGGAATACTTACGATGTGGTATGTGTTGATGGTGTGTTTAAGCTTTCTGTAAATGGTAAGTTTGTTAATGGCATTGCACAATCCTCTCAAAAGAAGGGCTATCTGTGTATGGAATCGGAAGGGGCGCCTATTCATTTCCGGAATTTACAGATTATTGAACTTCCGCCGGGAGTAACCAGTGCATCGCAGATAGCGCCTTTGTTTGAAGCTAAGCATTGATATTTGTTAGGTGAAAGGTAAGTGGGTGACGGGTTGCTCATTAATATTTATGAATGAGCGATAATCATTAACCTTTATTAACCTATATACCTTCCTGACTCTGCTGTTTGATGCTATCTTTGCAGCACGCAGACAGATAAATCAGATACGCTGTATTCAAGCGCTTAAATTGTAATGAAACCCTCAATATTTTTATCCATAATTCTGGTTGCTATTTCTGCAACAGGCTTTTCGCAAACAAATCGGACTATAAAAGGAAGAGTATTTGACTCCAGTCATATAGCATTGCAGGGGGCTACTGTAATGCTTATTCCTGAAGGAAGAGGCGATACTTTAAAAACAGTTACCGACAAAACAGGTCAATTCCTTTTTTCAGGAGTCAGGGTAAATAAGTTTGGTGTTATCGTATCTAATGTGGGGATGGAAGATGTGCGGAAACAATATGATATTGAAGAAGGAAAGACAGATTTTAATACAGGCAGTATTACGATGTTGCCTGCAGTTCAAACCCTGGAAGAAATAGTGGTTAGTCCGCCACCTATTGTTTTGAAGGAAGATACCGTTGAATTCAGAGCCGATTCTTATAAAGTGAAACCTAACTCTTCGGTGGAAGATTTGCTTAAGAAACTTCCGGGGCTGGAAATAGATAAGGATGGTAATATTACCTCTCAGGGGAAGACCATCTCCAAAGTTCGAGTGAATGGAAAGGATTTTTTTGGCAATGATCCGAAAACGGCTACTCGCGAGTTGCCTTCAGAAATTATTGATAAAGTGCAATTGGTTGACGATTATGGCGAATTGGCTAATAAGTCGGGCATAAAAGATGGAGACCCGGATTTGATTATCAATTTGGAATTGAAAAAAAACAAGAATCAGGGTGTTTTTGGCCGCGCTTCCGCCGGATATGGAACAGATCAGCGTTATCAGGGTACTTTGAATGCTAATGTATTTAAAGAAAAGACCCAGTTCTCGGTACTGGGTAATCTCAATAACATTAATCAGAATCTGTTCAATTTCGCCGGCAATGCAGGTGGTGGACCTGGGAGAGGAGGCGGAAACCGGGGAGGAGGTGGCGGAGATGGCGGCACTTCAGACACCAATGCAAATCAAAATGGGATAACAGATAATAAATCAATAGGAGTAAACTTCAGAACTGACTTTGAGGATAAAAAAGGTTCCTTTTATGGCAATTACAGTTTTGCGGACCGTAAAACTAATATGCTGCGAAATACTTCCCAACAAAATTTTTTCGGAGATCGCACCTTTATTAATAATAATAACAGCATTTCCAATAATATCAACGACAATCATCGTATCAATCTTAATCTGGAATATAATTTCGATTCACTGAATTACCTTAAGGTAAGTCCCAATTTTTCTTATGGGTACACCCATGGAAGAAGCGACAATGATTTTAATTATTGGGAAAATGATAATTTCAAAACACAGGAAGGATATAATGCGGATACCATAATTAGAAAGACGCCCAATTTCAGCGGTAATCTGTATTATAACCGACGCTTTACCAAAAGAGGCAGGAACTTCTCCGTAAATATAGGCTGGGGTGCCTCTTCCTCTTTAAGTGATGACGATAAAACCAATTTCACCCGCGAATTTCTTAAGGCAGGCGGTTATTCCGATACCTTTTTGGATCAGTTGATTAATCAAAATAACAAAAATCATAATTATGGAATTCGGGCTACCTATACCGAACCGGTAGCGAAGAACAGGTTCTTGGATGTTAGTTACGCCTATAATAATTCCTTTACAAAAAACGACCGACGCACGTATGACCTCGATTCACCGGATGGACTGGCAACTTATATAGACAGCTTGAGTAATGCCTATGAAAATACTTTTATCAGTCAGAATGTTGGTTTAAGTCTTCGAACGGTAAACACTAAATATAATTACAGTGTAGGGATCACCGTGCAACCTATGGAAATTAATGGATATTCTATTTCAAAAGATAGCGCCTATGCCCCACAACGGAGAGCCAACTTTTCACCTTCTGCAAGATTATCGTATAACTTTTCCAGGACGAAGCGTTTGAATATGAATTATAATGCCGGCTACCGGGAGCCTTCTTTCAGTCAGTTACAGCCTGTCAGGGATGTTTCCAATCCGCAATACCAAACAGAAGGAAACCCAGATTTGCGACCTGAGTTCAATCATAATTTTCGTGCTTTCTTTAATAATTTTAATTATACCAGTGGGCGGTCCATGTTTGTGGGCGTGAGGACGAATATGATTCTCAACCGCATCGTAAGCAATAATATGCGCCTTGACAGTAGTGGCGCTCAACTAAGTCGCCCGGAAAACGTAAATGGGAATTATAACTTATCCGGATTCTACAACTTTTCCCAGCCTTTTCAGAGCCGGAAATATGTAGCTTCTTTTGGAGGGAACGTTAATTATAATCATGATGTAGGTTTGGTGGACAGTAAAAAAAATATAGGTAATAATTGGATTGCAACACAACGGTTAAATTTTGAATTTAATTATAAAGAATGGTTGGAGTTAAATGTGAGCGGTGCCTACAGCCTGAATTCCACTAAATATACCCTTTCCAGAAATGGTGATCGTTTAAATTCAGACGCCTGGACCTTGCAAAATAATATTCGGGTAGACATCCCGGGAGGAGTTATCCTTCGTTATGATCTGAATTATATCATTAATAATGGATTGGCGTCTGCTGTTAATGACAATACAGTTTTATTTAATGCCTCAATAGAGAAAACTTTATTCAAGAAGAAAAATGCCTATATCCGGCTGTCGGGCTTTGATATCTTCAAACAAAACTCCAATATCAGCCGTCAGGTAAACGGGAATTCAATAATTGACAGCAGGGTGAATCGTATTACGCAGTACTTTATGCTTACATTTTCCTATCGTCTGATGCATTTCAAGGGCACTCAGCCGACCAACACTCCGGATGGCAGAATGATGGGTCCGGGAGGTGGTGGAAGAGGATACCGTCACTTTTAGAGAAGGTTATTGAGGAAGGATTTAGATGTCTCCTGCAGGCTTGATATTCTTTCCGCACTGCATGGTTTTTTCGGTCAATTCAAATACCTTTGCGACTATTTTGGGGTCATTCCGAAAAGGAATTTTGGTTGACATGTTTAGTAATCCATTGTTTATCATATAATTAGGTTCGATTATGGCAGGCGCCTTAAAAGAAGTCAGAAATAGAATCAAGGCCGTTCAGAGTACACAACAAATTACTAAAGCCATGAAAATGGTGAGTGCGGCCAAGTTGCGCCGGGCTCAGGATGCCATTGTTCAAATGCGCCCTTACGCAAAAAAACTTCAGGAAATGCTCAGTAACCTGGTAGATAGTATGGAAGGTGGCGCTGAAGGAGAATTAGCTGTGGAACGCAATGTGGAAAAAGTTCTATTGATTGTTATTTCTTCTGATCGGGGGCTGTGCGGCGCCTATAATGCCAATGTAATTAAATTAGCAAAGCATTTAGCGCAGGATAAATATCCTCAGCAATTGGCAAAAGGGAATGTTACTATTTGGCCAATAGGAAAGAAAGCCTATGATTATTTCCACAGATATGATTTTAAGGTAGATTCAGCTTATCGCGATATTTTACAGCATATTTCTTTTGAACGTACCCAGGAGGTGGCACAGGCTGCTATATCAGCTTTTGCAAAAAAGGAGTATGATGCTGTGGAATTGGTCTATAGTGAGTTCAAAAATGCCGCTACCCAGCGGTTTACGGTAGAACGCTTCCTGCCCATTCCTAAGGCGGAGAACAAAGATGGTAAGGGTACAAAAGCTGATTTTATTTTTGAACCGCAGAAGGAGCAGCTTATCGCTGAACTGATGCCTAAGATTTTAAATACCCAATTATTTAAGGCAGTGTTGGATGCCAATGCCAGTGAGCACGGCGCCAGAATGACTGCAATGGATAAGGCCAGTGAAAATGCGAATGAGTTGCTTAAATCGTTGCGTATTTCTTATAACAGGGCAAGACAGGCAGCTATTACAACAGAACTTACTGAAATTGTTAGCGGCGCTGCAGCTTTACAGGGTTGATGCTGGTGATGTTTGACCGCATTAATTAAATTGTTTTATCTTCAAATCCCGGGCGGGAAACAAAGCGTATGGAAATTTCGCAGATCATCTTACACGTAGAAGCTTTGATTTTTGCCAGCGAAAAGCCGCTGACGAGTATAGAATTGGTTGATTTGATAAATAATGCACTGGGTTTTATTGAGGAACAGGCAACTCTCGAACAAATAGAAGCGGCCATTGATGGCATCAGAGAAAAATACAGTACGGAATTTTATCCTTTTGAAGTACGCCAGAGTGGTGGAGGATGGCAGTTTCTTACAAAAGGAGATTTTCATAAAACTATTGCCCAACTGAATGGAGATAAATTTCTAAAGAGGTTATCTGCTGCGGCAATGGAAACCCTGGCTATTATTGCTTATAAACAACCCATTACAAAATCAGAAGTTGAAGCTATCCGTGGGGTGAACTGTGATTATGTAATTCAAAAATTACTGGAGAAAGAATTGGTGGTAATCACCGGTAGAAATGAAGAATTGCCTGGTAAGCCATTGATTTATGCTACTTCACGGTCATTCATGGATTACTTTGGTATCAATTCTCCCGATGAACTCCCGAAAATAAAGGAAGTATTAAGCGATCAGCTGGTAGAGCCTACTCTTGTAAATGCCAGCCATTTTGAAATAGAGCAGGAAAGTAAACTTCTGGTGGGCGAAAATGGAGAATTAATGCAGCATACTACACTTACAATTGAAAAGATAGAGGACGATAAAAATCGTCAGGTATTGCAGGAACCGGAAGAAATGAGAAATGAAAATACCACAGAGGAGGAAGCCCGCTCCATGCCTGACGACAGTAATGCAGAAGATCAGCTAAACGATTCTGACTTGGATGAAACGGAAGAAATTTAATCATTCCCCTCATATTAATCGGTTAAGCCACTGTACCTCATAAAAAACACCCACCTCTTTATTGAAGTGGGTGCGCTGATAATTGTCTCTGTTTTTTACATTAAAGGTTGTCTTTCATTTTAGCAGGGTAAGTTCGTTTAGAAACTTCTTTAAATGTTCAAAATTATTCCCATCCCGGATTTTGCTTAAGATTAGGATTTAATTGCCGAACGGATGTAGGGATGGGATTAAAGTAGTTTCGGTCCTCCCACACTCGTGGGTTTTGGCTGAGTACAAGCAAAGTGTGTCCATCTGCGGCCAATTGATTGTTGTTTACAGCGCCGTTACTTAAGAACTGACCCACATAAAAATAATAGACCCCGGGTATTTTGTTTGCTGGATTGAGATCCGTAGTGAATACTACATCTAATTTTCCATCCTCGTTCACATCGTATGCTTCATCCAGCGCCGGAATGTAAATACCATCATAAGGCTTGGTCAGCAATTCTCCTACTTTCCAACGTTTAACATCATCAAATCCAAATCCTTCAAGACTCAGTTCCACCCCTCGTTCTCTACGAATTTCCAGGATCACAGGGTTGCTGACATTTGGGAAAAACCGTTGTTGCAAATAACTATCAACGGCAGTGGGTTTTTGATTTATTCCACTCGTTATGCCCCCTCTTGCTCTCAATACACCAATGGTATTTTTCCAGTCTTCGTCTGTCAGCGTGCCCAATTCAGCTTTGGCTTCTGCATAGTTGAGCAACACCTCAGCATACCTGAAGAGTATGGAGTTATTTTCGTTGTTGTCAATGTTATCCAGAGAAACATCATCAACTAAAAATTTGATGATTTGATATCCGCTATTGGCGAAGGCAAAATTGGTTGGGGTCTGAACTTTTTGCCCCGCGTTTGTCCGGGTAAAGCCTGGCGTAATAATGGTTTGGGATAGACGGGTGTCACGGTCTTTGGTTTCCTGAGTATACGACATAGTCTCAGCTCCGGGTTGATCCATGAAGTACTCCCCGTTACGCATGAGATAAGTTTTAACAAAGGAACGGGTAGGCCATGCAGCACCTCCATAGGTTACCGAAGTCCATCTGTGGTTTAAGGCGCTGACAATGCCAAGAGACCGATCGTAGGTAACGGCATAAAGTACCTCGGCGCTGATAGGGCTCTTTGTGGTAAACAGCGTCCGGTAAGAATTATCAACGCCTCCTCCCATATAAATGCTGTACCCCGCATTCATAACCAATTGAGCTGCTGCAACGGCTTCATTAAGCCAGTCATCAGCCGAAGCGCTAAGTCCCGCTTCGTCATGATATTTCCGGAATGTTCCTTCCCATAAACAAACCCGGGATTTAAATGCTGCTGCCACGGCAGACGTTATTGTTGAGGCAGAGCCATCAGTTTTCTTTGCAATGTTTGCTATAGCAAAGTCCAGGTCTTCTTTTATTTTATCTACAATTAAAGTCCGGCTGTCCTGTGATGCGTAAAGCAAAGGATCATTCACGTCCAGGGCGTGGTCTATCCAGGGCAGGTCACCAAAACTTTTCATCATGCCAAAGTAAAAGTAGGCTCTGAAGAATCGGGCCAATCCGATATAATTGTTCCTTACCGCTAAAGGCACACCTTCGTTGGTGCAATTGTCAATAAAAAAATTGATATTCCGCAATTGACCCCAGGACCATCCTCCGGCATTATCGGCATCAAGTCCGTTGGGCGTAATAATATTGGGGATACTGGTGGTAAAAAGATAATAGGAGGTACCTCCATTATGTAAAATGCCTGAAGACTGAAGAGCATTATAAAAGGAATTAGTATACATTTTTAGACCCTGTTCCGAACTGAAAATAGTACTCTTGTCCACATCCGCTTTTGGCACTTCGTTTAAGCTGCATGAGTTGAGCGCCATGCCAAAGAAAAAAAGTAAAAGGATATTATTTATTTTATTCATTATTGAAAATTTAAAAGGTCAATGATAAGCCGAAACCAATACTTTTTAAAATGGGGTAGTTGTACACGTTAGCCCCACCTCCTATATGATCATCTTTTCCGCCTTCAATATCCGAAGAGGCTGTTGCCTCCCGGTCCGGGCCATAAATACCAGCCACATCAATATCTCTGGTGTGTTTATACATGGGAGAAGCACTCCATAAGTTTTCACCGGTAAGATATACTCTTGCAGACTGCATGCGTAAGGTCTTAACCCATTTGGAGGTGAAATTATACCCAATCTGAAAATTCTTTAGCCGGATATAGGCTACATTTTGCAGGTAACGGCTTTGTACCACAGACAGTTCTCTGTCGGTTCCTAATAAGGCCACATACCCTCTATACCTTGGGAAATAGGTGTTTGGATTGTCTTCAGACCATATATTCCCAATCATTGATTTAGGGATCAGGTTGTAGGGTCTGTTATACTGCCCCCAAAAATATAAATTGTCGTTCCCCGGCCACCAATCCTGCTTTCCAATACCCTGAAAGAAAAAGGATGCAAAAAAGCCATTCCATTCTCCGTTCAGATTGATGCTGAAAGCATAACGTGGAGTTTGGTTACCAATGATTTTTCTGTCACCGGGATTGCCTACTCTGTTTTCACCTGATGAAATTTCATCATCGTTATTCAAATTCTTAAATTTAATATCTCCGGGTAACCAGGTTTTAGTGGATGAAGCTGAAAACCGGTCCTGTTTGACATGTTTGTTAATATCCTCCTGAGAAGTGAAGAAGCCTTCTGTTTCAAATCCCCAAATTTCTCCCAGGGTCATTCCTTCATAGTAAGGAGTATTGGGATTGTTTAAAGCGCCTAAGTTTTTGTCAACATTGGTGTATTTGTCAATTACTGATTTATGATCGGCTAAAGTGACTTTTATACCGTACCTGAACGCCTTCTGACTCAAATTAAACTGGTCTCTCCAGTGTAAACTGATTTCCCAGCCGCGGGTGGTCATATCGGCATAGTTTCCTCTTGGAGCAGCAGCACCAAAAACGCCGGGCAAATCAACTCCGGTAGCAAACATGTTTTTGGTTTTCCGAACATAAGCATCTCCTGTAAATTCTAAGCGATTATCTAAGAAACCTAAATCCAGACCAATATTTCCGGTGGTTGCAGTTTCCCAGGTCAGTCCATCCGGGATGACCGGTGGCACGGAAGTGGCCTGTTGCAAATTCCCGCTTATCAATCTGGACATCGTTTGAATATTGAATAATTCCATAAAAGCATAAGGTGCTACGTTTCCATTACCCAATGAACCGTAAGAGCCTCTGATTTTGATATTGGAAATTCCTTTAGGATCGGCTTTCCAAAACGATTCTTCCGTAAGTCGCCAGGCTGCGGACACCGATGGAAAAAATCCGATTTGTTCATTTGCAGGAAACTTGGAAGAACCATCAACCCGACCATTGATCTCCAATAAATAGCGGTCTTTATAGCTATAATTGAATCTGAAAAAACTACCTGCGATCCGCCATTTATTATAGGCATTATCAATTTTTACACTGCCTCCACTTGCAAGGCTCAAACTTTGTGCATCCGGAAAAATTAATCCGTTCCGGAAAGAAGAAAGTGCATTAAAAGAAGATTGTTCGTAATTGTAACCCAGCAAACCTTTGAAATAATGAGCATCTGAAAAAGATTTTTCATATTCCATATACAGGTTGGCAGCAAGGTAATTGCTCCTTTGGTTCGTTTCTGTCAGGTCGTTGGTGGCAGCTCCGATATAGGAAATGACACCTTCTTTTGAACTGAAAGGCACCGGCACTCTTTTAGTCAATTCGTTCACATCGGTATTAAGAAAAGTAAAATCGCCCCTTACCCTGAACTGGTCTTCGAAGAAAGAGGTTCTGAATGAAGTTGTATTTCTGAGGGTTTTCTTTCTGGTATTAATCCCGCTTTTTCCATACCAAAGATCCCCCACACCGTAGGCTGCTCCCTGGGTGAGCGTGCCATCCGGGTT
>CAZFGP010000063.1:0-22855 GCA_964518685.1 uncultured Terrimonas sp. | reverse complement strand
TTTTCTAAAACAAACAAGTATAAAGGACGTTGAAACTTGGTCAAATTCACAGGGACTTTCAAAATGCTTATACAACAGCATTAAGTATTATTAATGATAAGGCAACCTATAATCTTGATTTATGGCAAGACTTCGCAGATGTGAATAAAGAAGGGAACGAATATGGAAAAGAAGTACTTTGGGTAATAGACCGAAATACAAATTCAAAGTCAGCTGAAACAAATTATACCGGAGGTTCCGGCGGCTCTCCCAATAATGGGAATAAGGAAAATCGTTCCAGCTATTATTACAGACCTAATTATCCATCGGTAGCCTTAAATGTAAACATGGGTATTAGCGGAACTCCAAAAGCAGATTTCATTATGATGGACAGAGACATTGCTAACGGTCGTCCCTGGCAAAGAATCAGACCGTCAGACTATGCACTCAATATTGCATTTGGTGAAAAAGTTAATGATTCTCGTTTTGAAAAGTCTTTCCAAACCACCTGGATATATAACAGAGGTGCGAAAATAGCAGGCGATATTGCGGCTGCTACCGGGAGAGGCGTTATGATTGATGGTGTTGATACTTCTATTTGGATGGCTGGAACTCCTGTGCCTGATGCGAGACGCAGGGCTTTTAAAGGAGTAATATTAACCTCCGATGTCTATCCCTATACCGATTTGATGTATCCTTCCTTGTCAAAATATGATGACCATACAAGACTTGTAATCAATGATCCTTCCGACAGGCCATTTATTATGTTTAAGTTTTCAGAATTATATTTAATTGCTGCAGAGGCAGCTTTCAAGGGAGGTGCGTCTATGCAGGATGCTGCTGATATGGTCAATGTTCTCAGACACCGGGCAGCATACAGATCAAAAAATTCGGAAGCTCAAAATGCTGCTGCCGCATCTTCACAAACGATTTCGGAAGGAGATGTTACCATTGACCTAATTCTTGATGAATATAGCAGAGAATTGTTCGGTGAATGGCGCAGATGGTATGATCTCGTAAGGACAAAAACCTTAGGTGCGCGTATTGCTGCTTATAATCCTGAAGCAGCACCGGGATTTGAATCACCGAAACATTTATTAAAACCTATTCCACAATCGCAGATTGATTTAGTAACAGAAGGACCAGAATATCCTCAGAATCCAGGATATTAGCTAATCAGGCAACAAAAGATATGAAATTAAATGGGGTTTTTAATAGCATCAGTCCGTTTCTTCTTTCCTTTACCCTGATAGCGTCAGCAGGATGTATCATAATATCCCAAACAGGTTGCAAGTTCAATAAAAAAGCCGATGAATCACCAACACTCGTTTTTCAGAAAATTCAGGCACAAAAAAGTGGCATTCATTTTAATAACATCGTAGAGGAGAATTATAAGGAAAATTTTTTTGATGCATTTGCCTACGTTTATAATGGAGGCGGCGTTGGCATTGGAGATTTTAACAATGATGGTCTGCAAGACATCTATTTTACCGGCAACAATGTTTCTAACAAATTATACCTTAATAAAGGCAATTTTAAATTTAAGGACATTACTGAATCCGCAGGAGTGGATGGTGGCAAAGGTTGGTGTAATGGAGTAACTATTGTTGACATTAATAATGACGGGTGGGCAGACATTTATATTTGTAAAGGGGGTTTTGAAAATAGTACACCGGGAGAAAGAAGAAATTTACTGTATATTAATCAGGGCAACCTTACTTTTAAAGAAGAGGCAAAGAAATACGGACTGGATGATACCGGCTATTCAGTCCAGTCGGTGTTTTTTGATATGGATAATGATGGTGATCTTGACTTATACCTTGCTAACCGTCCGGATAAGTTTTTTCTCGGCTTATCACAAGTGGTATCAGGTAAGAGAAACCCTCCTGATGATTTTAGGGATAAACTATACCGGAATGATGACGGAAATTTTATAGAAATCAGCAAACAGGCCGGGGTTGGTAACGGCTATGGTTACCCCTTAGGTGTAGTAACTGCAGATTTGAATGGAGATGGTTTCGATGATATATATGTGGCTAACGATTATGCCGATAATGATTACATGTATATTAACCAGAAAAACGGTACTTTTCAAGACAAGATAAAGATAGCAACCCATCACAATTCCCTTTCCTCAATGGGAGCCGATATAGCTGACATTAACAATGACGGACTGGAAGATATCCTCGTTTTGGATATGCTTCCGGAAGATTATATAAGATCTAAGACTTCTTCCCCACCCATGGATTTTCAGAGTTTTTGGGCCATCGTAGACAGTGGATTTCATAAACAATACACACAAAACATACTGCATCTGAATCAGGGTAATTTGTTCTTCAGTGATATCTCGCAGTTAGCAGGGATATCCAAAACAGAATGGAGCTGGTCTGTGTTGGCTTGTGACTTTGATAATGATGGCAAGAGAGACATCTTCGTGTCTAATGGATACTGGCGGGATTTGTTTGATGGGGATATAGGTCAGCGGCTGCGTCAGAATATGGAAGCAAATGCTTCTAAATATAACTCCAAGGAGGAATATTTTACAAAGAATTTCAAAGAATTTATTCAGTTGTATAAACAGATTAAAGTCAGGAACTACATCTTTCAGAACAAGGGGGATTTGCGATTTGAAAACGTATCAAAAAGCTGGGGATTTACCGACAGCACTTTTTCCAATGGTGCTGCAGTAGGCGACTTTGACAATGACGGAGATTTAGATCTCGTTATTAATAATTTAAACGAAGAGGCATCCCTTTACGAGAATATAACAAGTAAAAATAATCATTTCATAAAAGTGAAGTTGCATGGTCCAGATAAAAACAGAGATGGGATCGGCGCTAAGGTTTCTATATATTACGACGGAAATAAACAACAATTTTTCCAGCAAAAAACAGTGAGAGGATATTTGTCTTCCAACGAATCAATACTTCATTTCGGTCTGGGGAAAGTAGAAAATATTGACAGTATTACAGTGGAGTGGCCGGGAGGCAAAAGAAACACGGTTACCCATACAGGTGCAAATCAAACTTTGGGTATTGATTATGCAAATGCCATTACCAAAATTGATTCAAAACAGACAATATCTGTTCTTTTCAAGGAGCAAACGAATCAATTGTTTTCACAGAAATTTGTTCATAAGGAGAATACAACTGATGAATATAAGGATCAGAGACTTCTGCCTCATGAATTCTCCAAGTCTGGACCTTTTGTTGCTGTGGGGGATGTAAATGGTGATGGGCATGAGGATTTTTATGTTGGAGGTGCCTCAGGGCAGGCAGGAGCTTTATATCTTCAGGTTGATAGTAAGTTTGTAAAACAAACAGTATCTATTTTTGAAAAGGACAACGCGTATGAAGATATGGGTTGTGTGTTTTTTGATGCGAATAATGATGGGTATCCCGACCTCTATGTAGTAAGTGGCGGAAGTGAGTATTATGAAGGATCTCCAATGTACCAGGATAGATTATATTTCAATGATGGACAAGGAAATTTTACTAAATGTATATTACTCCCTACAACCAGTAGCGGTTCATGTATTGCAGTCTATGACCTTGACGGGGATGGCTATTTGGATTTATTTAGAGGAGGACAGGTTGTACCACATCAATATCCATATCCGCCCAGGAGCTACATTTTCCTTAATAACAAGGGCACTTTTATAGATAAAACGATGGAAATCGGTCCAGAACTAAGCAAAGCTGGAATGGTTAACTCTGTTGTTTGGGCTGATCTTAACGGAGATAAAATAAATGAGCTTATCGTGGCCGGAGAATGGATGCCAATAAAAGTCTTTGAATTTTCCCAAAACAAATTGAACGATGTTTCATCCAGGTATGGGTTAGATAGCACCCATGGTTGGTGGAACAAATTACTTGCAGATGATATTGACGGCGATGGAGATATTGATATTATTGCAGGGAATCTTGGTGAGAATTACAAATTTAAGGCAAGTAAGGATAGTCCGTTTAGTGTATATGCAAAAGATTTTGATGAAAATGGGACTAACGATATATTTTTAGCTGAATGCCTTAGCGGCAAAGAAGTTCCGGTGCGGGGTCCGGAGATTATATTTCAGCAATATCCTCTATTATCACGTAAGTTCCCTACTTATTTGTCGTTTGCAAAAAGTGATATGAAAGGCATTTTGGGAAACGAACTTCAAACTGCACTGCATTATAAGGCTTTCCTTTTTTCAAGTGTAATACTGGAAAATGATAAAGGGAAGTTTACTATTAAAAAATTACCAGTTGAAGCTCAATTTTCTACTGTAAATGGAATAATCGCTAACGATTTTGACGGAGATGGAGTAAGAGATTTATTAATAGCAGGGAACAAGTTTGAGGTAGAAGTTGAAACAACCCCTGCTGATGCTTCACCAGGATTTTTCTTAAAAGGACAGGAAAACCTGCATTTCAAAACTTATAAGCCTTTGGAAAGTGGATTTTTTGTACCTTATAATGTAAAAGATATCAAGTTAATAAATATAAAAGGAGGAGAAGCCTTGTTAGTAGGTACAAACAACGATCTGCTGAGGGTGTTTACAAAACTGAAATAAATATCATCTTCAAATCCTACCCCTACCTGTATATACCATCAAGCGCCTTACGATGAGCCGATCCGATCTGCCTGAATTGTGTGGGCGTCATCCCGGTTAGCTTTTTAAACTGACTACTTAAATGCTGGGTACTGCTGTAGCCCAGTTTTAATGCAATTTCACCCAGCGAAAGTTCGTTATAAATGATCCACTCCTTAACTTTTTCCAGTTTTTGAAGAATGAAGAACTGCTCAAGCGTAATACCTTCCACCTCTGAAAAAAGTTTGCTTAACGAAGAATAATCCCGAAACAATTTTGCGCTCAGGAATTTACTTACGCTAAAATGCTCTTCTATCTCTCCCCGCTGCACCTTTTCAATTAATAATGTTTTTATTTTTTCGATCAACTGCATTCTATAATCATCCAGGAGTTCAAAGCCATTGCTGGCAAGGTCTGCCGAAAGCTTCTCCAATCGTTTTTTGCCCGGATCTTTAGTTAATTCCACTTCTCCGAGATGAACAGATCGCGAGGGTAATTTATTCTCTTTAAGAATTCGCTCCACCGCGCTGATACAACGTGGACACACCATATTTTTGATGATCAGTTTCATTACTTCCTGCTTCTTTGATTTTACAAAATCGCATCCGGTAAATCCTCCCCTGCTATCTTAATAACCTGCAAAATTAAACTTAATAGTTCTCACCTGTACCCGATTATTGTCCGCTTCAGCGTCTTTATGCACCAACACTAAATACAGATCATGAACGCCGGCTAACTCCCCATTCGGGCTGTCAAGTCTTGTACAATCAGATTTACGGCGCTTCCTGTTAAGAGGGAATGTGGCGGCATTTCCATTTCACCCCAAACCCCACTTCCACCCGAAATAACTTTTAGGACCAAATGTTGCGAGGCATTTTCATCCCGTACATACTTTTGAGCGATCATCGCAAAAGAAGGCCCCTCGGACTTTTCGTCTACCTTATGGCAGGCACTGCAATCGCTTTGTCGCATCATGTTTTCTGCAACTACGTTTAAAACCGGAGTTGATGCATTGATATGGTTTAACAGTTAAATTTTGATCTCTTTATAGTATATCTGTAGCTTTCCTCCGCCATGAACCTGCAAACCGATTAACCCTTCCTGGGGAATCGTTTTGTCTTTTTCTTCGTACGCAACCATTTTCTTTCCGTTCAGGTAGATGGCGATCTTTCCATTTTGGGCACAAATTTCATAGTCGTTCCATCCGTCCGGTTTTAATGTTTTTAAAAGAAGAAGAGAATCAGGCGACATTAAAGTAGTATTTCTGCGGGATTCATCATAAAGGGAAGCCCAATATCCGGGGCCGATATCTGCCTGATAACCCGACATTTCATGGGGCGGATCAGCAACCCTCTGACTGTGAAATTGAATGCCGCCATTAATAAATCCTTCCACAGCCACCACCTTAAATTTCAATTTCAACCTAAAGTTCCCGTAGCTCGACTTTGTTGTAAGAAAATAATTATGCGCTACGGTTTTTGTCAGGGAGCCGCCAACAATCGCGCCGTCCTTAACCTGCCAGACATCTCTGTCTCCCTCCCATCCGTTAAGCGTTTTACCGTCAAAAAGGTCTGTAAATTTTGTAACAGGCTGCCCATACGTGTCGGCGCTACTCCCAAAAAATATGACTGCGATAATTAAAGCAGCCGATTTAATATATTTCATGATTCGGAAATTGCCTTTTTTACTGCCGGCATAACCCTTGTACCAAAAAGTTCAATAGCCTTCATCGTTTGATCATGAGGCACCAAACCCAAACTTATATGAGCCAAAAAACGGGTGAAGCCAAACAATTCATATTCATATAATATTTTATCAATCACTTCCTGCACACTGCCCACCATCAAAGTGCCGGCAGAAGACCGGGAATAATCATACTGTTCACGGCTCATCGGCCGCCATCCTCTTTCATGACCTATCCGATTCATCATGGTAATATAATAGGGATAAAAACCATCAGCCGTCTTTTTTGAATCTTCCCCTACAAACACATGATTATTGATTCCCAAAGGTAGATTATGGATTTCCGTTCCGCTCTTTCTGGCAGTTTCCCGATAAAGATTTACAAAGGGTACAAACTGTTCCGGACGACCTCCAATAATAGCCAACATCAACGGCAAACCAAGCTTAGCCGCTCTCACAGCCGATGCAGGAGTTCCACCGGCAGCAAGCCAAACCGGAATAGAAGACTGACAGGGTCGCGGATATACGCCACGGTTATTAATAGCTTCTCTGTGATTCCCTTCCCAGGATAGTTTTTCACTTTGATTGATTTTCAGCAACAAATCCAACTTCTCCGTAAAAAGCACATCATAATCCTCCAGTTTGTACCCAAATAAGGGAAAAGACTCTATAAAAGAACCTCTCCCGGCCATGATTTCTGCTCTACCATCCGACAGGTGATCAACAGTGGCAAATTGCTGGTATACCCTCACGGGGTCGTCGGAACTTAAAACGGTTACGGCACTGCTGAGTTTAATGTTTTTGGTAACTATTGCAGCCGCCGCCAATATAGTAGCCGGTGATGATACTGCATAATCGGGACGATGGTGTTCGCCTACGCCAAATACATCGAAGCCCAACTGATCCGCCAGACTTATTTCCTCCAGCAAATCTGCTATACGCTGATGTGCATTAGCGCCTAAATCTCCATTCGGGTTCATATCTGCAAAAGTGATAAGACCTATTTCCATTTTTATTTTTGAGCAATTTGTAAAATCTTTTTTCTTTCCCCCACAATCCACACTATATCTCCCCATTCAAACACCGTGGATGAATCGGGATTGAGAATTCTTTCATCCTCCCTTTGAATACCTACTACCAGTCCGTTAGTACGTTCGCGCAACCCTGAATCCCGAATTGTGAGGCCTTTAAGACGGGTGCGTTCATTTACAAGAATTTTTTCAAGCGAAATATCATTGATGTCCAGATCCTCCCCGGGAATAGTCAGCACGGCATCAAACACCGGTTTGAAATGCTGCAGCTGATCGTCTGTAGCAATAATTCCTACCTGATCAAAAGGAAGCAGTCTGTTATAGCGGCCGGGGGTATTAATCAACTGTTCACCCCGCTTAATATACACAATATTAATTCCATATTTCTCCCGCCAGGCCAGTTCGATCAAAGGTTTGCCAACATATTCCGCATACGGGCTCACCTGCATTTCCACAATATGGGCATCCCAGGGCACAAGATTGGATTGAAAATCGTTTCTTTTCTTTATGAAAGCAGCCTGCATCGGATTTCCCAGCGCTGCTGCCAGTTCCCTGGCATTCAAATTAGTAATAAACCGGCTTTCAATACGCTGATAAAATTTTTGAATTCTTTTTGAGAAGAGAAATAAGACAAAAACAGTTACCGGAATTGCCACCAGTAATGCTACCTGGGTGGAAACTAACCGGTCAATCCAAAAACCGATCAGCAGAATTCCTAACACGTTTCTGGATATCTCAACAATCAGCAGAGGGCCTCTGTTATACTTCTTATCTATCCACAATCCTCTGTAAGCCTGGTTGTTCGGACGTTTTGCCATCATCGCCCAAATAAATGGCGCTGCGGCGCCAAGTGATATCACTAAAATGATCAACAGCCGAAACCACTCATTTTCCACCTTATCATTAACAAACGGAACGAGAAAATTAGACGAAATCAATGCCAGCGCCAACAGGATAGTGCCATTGATCAGTACTATTCTGCCATAACTTTTTAAAACAATCTTCCAGGCGCTCTCTACCTGAATGCTTTCAGTACTGGAAGAATAACGGTTCAATTTATTCACCCATTTATCGGGAAGGAGTTTTTCCAAGTAACCGTATAAGGGTTCCGTATACTTAATAAGGTATGGCGTTGTAAAAGTGGTAATTGCAGAAGCGCCCACCGCAACAGGAAAAAGAAAATCGGAAATTACACCTAAAGATAGTCCGAGACTGGCCACGATAAACGCAAACTCCCCGATTTGCGCCATGCTCATGCCTACCTGTACCGACTGCTTAAGAGGCTGACCCGAAATTAATGCTCCAAGAGTGGTACTGAACAACTTTCCAAACAAAGTCAGCAAGGTGATGGCTATAATCGGCCAGGCATATTGAGCAATTGCGGCCGGGTCAATCATCATCCCCACGGATACAAAAAACACCGATCCAAACAAGTCTTTAACGGGTTTAATCAAATGCTCCACTTTTTCAGCCATCGTAGTTTCTGCAATTATGGAACCCATCACAAAAGCGCCTAATTCTGCAGAGAAACCAACCTTCGTTGCCAGTACAACCATTCCCAAACAAAGCCCCAATGCAAGGATCAGCAGCGTTTCTTCATCCATCAATTTTTTAGCCCGTTTCAAAAATGTGGGTAAAAGAAAAATACCGGTTATAAACCATAAAGCCAGAAAAAACAACAACTTCAAAATGGTAAGGATAATTTCAGCTCCTTCAAATTGCTGGGTTACCGCTACCGTTGACAACAGTACCATCAGTAAGATCACCACGATATCTTCAACCACTAAGACCCCAAATACAATACGCGCATATTGTTTTGTTTTCATCCCCAACTCATCAAAGGCTTTAATGATGATAGTAGTTGAAGAACTGGCCAGCATTCCTCCCAGGAACAAACTATCCATAGTAGACCAGCCTAAAATCTTTCCCACAGCATATCCGGCAATGGTAATAAACAAGATTTCCACCAGTGCGGTTACGGAAGCCGAACCTCCTACCCGCATCAATTTTTTGAAACTAAACTCCAAACCCAGACTAAATAATAGAAAAATAACCCCTATTTCAGCAAGGGTTTTTATATTTTCATTATCTACAACCGTTGGTATCAAATGAAAATTAGGACCCACCATAAAACCGGCTATGATATAACCTAATACAAGCGGCTGGCGGATTTGTTTAAAAAGTATGGTCACGATGGCGCCTGCCATCAAAATAAGTGCTAAGTCTTCAATCAATTTCGGTAAATGCCCCATTCAATCAATCATTTAAGAACGTCTGCAATTTCAAAGAATAAACAAAAATATTCAAAAGAATGAAGAATAACCGATCTGTTTGAAGACGCCGTTAAAGAATAAATGAGATTTTTTAATCATTAATTCATATTTTCATTAAAATTAAATTTCCCTTTTTTCGCAGGCGGGTGGCGACACGCGCCTGTAGGAGCTTCTACCGGTCGGGTGTCCGCACCGACCGGAATATCGTGTAGAGTGAAAAATTGAAATACCCCCGGGACGCAGTTAAAAATGCTTTTTTTAATGATCAATTCTTATATTCACTATATATTAGATATTAAGATCACCTAACTCAATCTGCAGATCATGAAAAAAACGCTTTTCACAATTCTTCTCCTGACGCCATTTTTCTTCCTTTTATCAGCACAAACAGATGAAAAATTACAGGAAGATATACGAAATACCGGTTACCTCCATAGTCCTTTGCCCCTCGACTACAGCAAATCTTTTGAATCTTTTGGGCTTAAAAAAAAGGTATTATTATCAGATATGGTGTGCGATATGGAAACTGTTGACAAATGGTCGCACAAAGGAATCGGCGGCTTAAGAATTACGGATGAAAGAAGCATTTCGGGCAAACACAGCCTGAGACTTGTGGCGCCCACTACATATCCTGAATTTCTTGGATGGGGCTTAGGTTTTGGTACTTCTCTGGCCAGTTTTAATATAGGAAGCGCCAACTGGGAAAAATACAATCGCATCCGGTTATTCATCTATCCCGATTGTGAAGGCGCCCGCAGCATTTATCTCAATCTGTATGTAGTGAACGATGGTAAAACTAAGGTACCGGATAAATATGGAAGAGAAGGATACCATGAAATGAATCTCATAAACGGACAATGGAATGAATGTTTTGTAGAAATGACCGAATTGGCCAGAGACAAAGTCACAGAGTTGCAGTTTGCTATAGAAGTCTTTGGAAAAGAGCGGACTATGGGAGATTCGCTGAAGTTTGACATAGATGCGGTTTCTGTAGAAACCATTGAAAATCCGGAAGTAGTGAGTGGATGGATGCCGGCGGAAAACAGGATCATATTTTCTACAACGGGGTACGGTGTGGAAAGTAAGAAAACGGCTATTGTACACGTAAAAAAACACAATGGTAATTTCCAACTCATTGATCATGTCACTAACGGAGTGGTTTATCAGGGGGCTGTCAGGTCTGGTAAAACCACTATTGGTTCCTTTGAAACCATAGACTTCAGCGATTTTAAAAAAGAGGGGCAGTATCATATCCGGGTTGGCGATATTGTCACTCATCCATTTTATATCAATCAGAATATCTGGGATAATTCCGCCTGGCGGATGTTGAATTTTATTTTTTGCGAGCGTTGCGGGTATCCTGTTCCTGAAAAACACGGAGTTTGCCATACCGATCTTAACGGTACTCATAATGGGAAACTCTTTGCACTTAATGGCGGCTGGCACGATGCTGCCGATATGTCGCAACAAATTTTACAGTCCGGAGAGATCGTACAGGGACTGCTTGAAATGGCTGCCAGAGCTAAAGAAAAAGGCAATCAATCCCTATATCAGCGCTTAATGGAAGAAGCCGAATGGGGCATTGATATGTTATTAAAAACCAGGTTTGGCGATGGCTACCGGGCACAGACCTGGGGCACAAATTTATGGACCGATGGATTTATCGGTACAAAAGACGACACCCTGGGCTGGCGACCCATTCAGGTTCATAACAGGGCTTTTGAAAATTTTGTGTTTGCCGGAATTGAAGCACAGGCTTCTATTATGCAGGAAAAGGATAAAATGCTGAAAGAAAACCTTCGAAAAGTGGCGGTGCAGGATTTTGCGTTCGCCAAACAGCGATTCGACAGCCTGGGTTTTAATGATATCAGCAGCATAGGAGGAGGCGGAGATCATGCGGCCATGGCCTCCAATAGTCAGTACAGCGCCAATATATCTTTTACTGCCAGCATGCTCTATCAACTGACCGGTGATATTTATTACGCAAAAGAAGCAGCAAAGGCCATTCAATATACACTCGACTGTCAGCGCAAAGAGCCCCTGAAAGATAAGGACAAACTGAGAGGATTTTTTTATCGTGACCTGAGCAGGAAATCTATTGTGCATTATACCCACCAGTCGCGCGATCAGGCTTATATGCAAGCCTTGACCATGCTTTGCAAAACCCAGCCCAATCATCCGGACTTTGCCAAATGGAAGGAAGCCATTCAATTGTATGGAAATTATTTGAAAAACATTATGCAATACGTGCAACCTTATGGTTTGGTACCCAGTGGCGTATATCATATTAATGAAGTAAAGGACTCTCTAAACTTTTATAAAGTGCAGGTAGGACTATTTCGAGGCGCGGAAAAAGATTACAAAGAACAACTTAAGAATGGCGTTAAGCTCGATGATGAACACTACCTGCGTGTATTTCCGGTATGGTTTTCTTTTAAAGGGAATGCAGCGGTACAATTGTCTACAGGAAAAGCTGCTGCTTTGGCTGGAAAATTTTTAAAGGATAAGGAACTCCTCGATATTGCAGAACAGCAATTATTTTGGATCGTTGGTAAAAATCCATTCGGACAGTCCATCATATGGGGAGAAGGCAGCAATTACCCTCAGTTATATACTGCTCTTCCGGGAGAAACTGTAGGTGGCATCCCGGTGGGGATGCAATCAAAATTTAATGACGACAAACCCTACTGGCCCCAGTTCAATACGGCTACCTACAAAGAGGTATGGATAGCCCCTGCGGCACGATGGATGTCGTTAATCGCTGAGTTCTAAGCAAAAAATATCATAGGGGCTGTAAAATCTGTACAAGATACGGCTTCCCGTCTTTGTAAAAGTCTGCCTGTATCGTTGAGGCGGGCTTTTTTTACTTAAATTTTTCAATTTCTATAAAACTATTCCGGATCACGTAAACAAATGACCGATATCTTACAATGGGATGACAGTTATCATATCCCGGGTAGTCAGGTAGTAATTACTTTGTACTTGTAATAAGCTATTATTCGGGACAATAAAACTGGTCATACAAACAAAAACAATTATGAAAAAGAATTTTTTATCCCTTGTCGTTCTTTTCGCAAGTTCCATTTTATGGACCGCATGTAATAATGCAACTACGGATAATGCATCAGGGGCTGTATCCGGGGCTGCTTCAGAAGCTGTTACCCTTAGTGGTCAGTCGGGTGTACAGGATAACGACTCACAAAAAGACGTGGTAAAAATTGCAGCCGGAAGCGCAGACCACAGCACTTTGGTGAAAGCGCTGCAGACAGCAGAGTATGTGGACGCTTTATCAAATGCAGGTCCCTTTACTGTTTTTGCACCTACTAATGCCGCATTCGACAAATTACCCGAAGGAACCGTAGCGGGTCTGTTAAAGCCCGAAAAAAAGAATGATCTCCGCAATATTTTAGAGTATCATGTTTATATAGGCGTATTAAGACCTGAAATGCTGAAAGACGGAATGAGTTTCGGACAGGCAAATGGCGATAACATTTCTATCGCTGTGAAGGATGGAAAAGTGGCTGTTAACGGAGCAAATATCATTGCTTCTATTCCAGCTTCCAATGGGATTATACACGTTATTGATGCGGTTCTTCTTCCACCCGCAAAATAAGATATTTCTTTCCCGGGTTTTTAAAGGCGCATTCCTCTGTCTGAGGTGCGCCTTTTTTTCATTTGCCCTCTCTGTTATTGCAATTATGTGTGGGCATGATAAATTCCCTTATTTGCCTTATTGGATTAACTTTGTAAAGCCAGGGAAGAAATAATCGCATAAGATCGAATGCTGATTTCTTTTTCAGCCCTTTTGAAAAATAATATAGCAACACACCATGTACGCAAAGTGGATCAAACTTTTTCTGCGACTCGCATTAGCTAGTGCCTTCCTGTCGGCTGTGGCCGACAGATTTGGCTTATGGCCGCAGGAGATGACGGTATGGGGTAATTGGAGTAGCTTTCTGAAATATACCCAAACAATCAATCCCTGGGCTTCGGAGAGTCTGATTCCATTTTTAGGATGGATTGCCACGGTTGCCGAAACAATTTTTGCGCTCAGTTTGTTGGTCGGGTTTAAAACAGAAAGCGTTGCTAAATGGAGTGGTATACTTCTTTTGATTTTCGCTTTCTCAATGACTTTTTCTCGGGGCATAAAAAGCGCTTTTGATGCTTCTGTGTTCACGGCATCTGCCGGCGCCTTTGCACTTAGTCTGATTAAAGAAAAGTTTTTGGAGATTGACTGTTTGATAAAGCATAAAAACAGACCTCTCTATAATTCGAATAAGAAAGGTTAGTTTAATCTCCGGTTGGTTAATCTCATTCTCTATAAATCGTTCTTTCCTCAGGAACTTTGTTAACCGGGAATTTTTAGATTTAATACCCTTCCTGCCCAAATCCTTCCTCATCTTCTAAAGAAGAAGACTCCTTGCCCATGTTCAGCATAGAACCCATAAGATCTTTGAATTCAATCTTCCCGTCCAGCACTTTTTTACTGATCAGGGAATAGGCCGACAGACCATGAAGAATCAACTCCATCAATAAGGCATTTTCTTTTTCATTGGCATGCGGATAATTTTTCTTTACCAGTCCATATAATCCATCCACCTTGTATAATAGCTGGATTTTTTGTTTATCGGTTACATTGAATAATACATTCAGGCTATTCCCCTTGTCGAACCAGTTAATAACCGGGCGATAGGGATTGTTATCTGCTTCTTTTTGCTGGGTTTTTCTTTTCTTAATAGTATCCGGATTAGGAAAATATTGAATAAACTGGGTGCGAATAGCTTTACCCAACAAATTAAAGGCTACCTGATAAGGTCCTTCCTGTTCGCCTTCATACACCAATTCCACTTTGCCGGTAACAGAGGGGATAATGCCTGTTAGGTCGGATATCCACACCTGCGTATCTTTTTCTTTATTTATGATCGCTCTTCTTTCAGCAGCGCTCACTGCATTTTCATAGGCAGCAATGGGTAAACGTGCCGACACCCCACTTTTCTGATCCACCATCTCACTGGCTCTGGCTTCAAATGCCACCTGCTCAATCAGGCGTTTTACCAGGTCGCTGATTTTTATATTCCGGGTTTGCGCTTCGGGAAGATCTGCTTCCTGTTCCGTAATGCTTAAGGAATCTTCAATATTTTTTGGATAATGGGTTAAGATCTGGCTTTCAATACGATCCTTCAGCGGGGTAACAATAGAACCTCTGTTCGTGTAGTCTTCGGGGTTAGCGGTAAATACAAACAATATATCCAGGGGAAGGCGTAGTTTAAAGCCGCGAATCTGAATATCTCCCTCCTGCAAAATGTTAAACAAAGCTACCTGTATTCTCGCCTGAAGATCGGGCAATTCATTAATTACGAAAATACCCCGGTTACTTCTTGGAATAATTCCAAAGTGAATCACCTTTTCATCTGCAAAAGTAAGCCTTAGATTGGCAGCCTTTATCGGATCTATGTCTCCAATAAGGTCTGCCACACTTACATCGGGGGTGGCTAATTTTTCGCCATACCTTTCACTCCGGTGCAACCAGGCTATGGGGGTGGCATCACCTCTTTCGGCTATTAATTCTAATGCAAACCGTGACAAGGGATTCAGCGGATCATCATTAATTTCACTTCCTGCTACAAAGGGAATATATTCGTCCAGCAAGTCCGTCATTTGTCTTGCCATACGGGTTTTTGCCTGTCCGCGCAATCCCAGAAATAAAATATTATGCCGCGACAGCAATGCTCGTTCGGTATCAGGAATTACGGTTTCTTCATATCCCACAATTCCCGGAAAAGTGCTTTCCTGATGTTTTAGCTTCAAGATGAGATTATCCCTTACTTCATCTTTAACCCGCTTAGTTTTGTATCCTGTTTTCTTTAACTCACCTAAAGTTGCGGGTAACGTTTTCTTATTCATTTGTGTCTTCCTTTTGTCTTTTAGTTTGAACCGATGGTCATCTCCGAAAGGAGAAGTGTCGCTTCAATAATTTTAATATACTGTTTTTTGCTTACCACTTTCAAAATCCCTGAATACAAAAGAGCCCAAATCATCAAGTGCCGCAAAGAAGGCTTTCCCATGGTTGGCTTCTGTGAACTCCCGAACAAAATGTTGAAGATAGGGATCGGTGGCGATCATAAAGGTAGTGATTGGGATTTTCAGCTTTTTACATTGGGCAGCAAGATTGATACACCGGTTTACAATCCGGCGGTCTAATCCAAAACTATTTTTGTAATACCGCCTGCCCACTTTAAGACAGGTAGGCTTCCCGTCTGTAATCATGAAGATCTGCTTATTGGGATTCTTCCTTCTCCTCAGGATATCCATTGCCAGTTCTAACCCTGCCACTGTATTGGTATGGTAGGGACCTACCTGCAGATAGGGAATATCTTTAATTTCTATCGGCCAGGCGTCATTTCCAAATACAACAATGTCTAAGGTATCCTTAGGATATTTTGTGGTGATGAGTTCACTGAGCGCCATAGCCACTTTTTTGGCAGGAGTAATCCGATCTTCACCGTACAAAATCATGGAATGGGAAATGTCTATCATTAGCACTGTTGAGGTTTGGGTTTTGAAATCGGTTTCCCTGATTTCCAGATCCTCTTCACCCAAATGCAATTGTTCTATCCCGTGATTAATCTGTGCATTGCGGATGGAACTCACGAAGTCTATTTGTTCCAGCATATCTCCAAACTGAAACGGCCGCGTTTCGGGGTTAATTTCATCGCCCTGACCGGGTTTAAAAGTTTGGTGATTACCTTTTTTTGTTTTCTTTAACTTACCAAAAATCTCTTCCAGACTTCTTCTACGGATACCTTTTTCGGTTTTCGGCGTAATGCTAATAGTGCCCGTTTGTGCGTCTTCATCCAAATAGCCTTTATCTTTCAACTCTTCAATAAAATCACCCAAACCGTATTCTTCATCCGTTAACTGATATTGCTTATCTAACTGAGTAAGCCAATTTAAGGCCTCAGCCGCATCACCACTGGTATACGTGAGCAATTGCATAAAAAGATCCAGCAATTGCTCAAATTTCGTTTTGCCGCTTTGCCGTGGATCATAAAGTGAAAATTGAAACCCTAACATATCTCTCCCTTCTTTTCATTGGTATATGACTGCAATTTATGACAATTTGTCTAAAGCGCAGATGGCAGAGAATACTGAATACCACGAATTAACATTAATTCCAAATTTTACAGCTGACATATTAAACTACTGCAAAATCGCCGGTTATTGATCTCCGGCAATGGAATCATAATCGTATCCTGCTCTGGTGAGAGATCGCTTGGCCGACTCAAGAGCGAAAGCAGCAGGATGATGAGGGTGCATGGGTACCTCTGTTATTTCAGACAACTGCTCCAGAAGTTCGTTGGTTTGCTCCTTAGTCAGCGCTTCACACACATCATACATCCCGCCGGGTTCCTCTTCAGCTATATCATGTTTATCCAGTACATAACGCAATACTTTAATTAATGCACGAGTGGGGGGAGGCACCATCAGAGCGGTTAATGCTCCGTGCTCCAACCGCAATTTTGCTGCTATGGGAAGCGGAACTCCGCCATTGGCTTTTTGTGCAGCCGGAAATAGCACTTTCTCTTCCATTTTGATATGTCTTAAAAGTCCTTCCCGAAAACGTTGGTAAAAATCCATTTGTATTTCATCCGGATTTTCTGTTGCCTTATCCAATAAGTCGTCAATTCTGCGGTGATCTTTTGTAAAAAACTGATGTAACTGTCTATTCATAACCATCTTAATATTAAAATAATCCTGGAATGGCTACAAAAGTACTTTTATTATCAGGAAGACTAATGAGGATAGTTAGCGGATCAGTGTTATACTTCCTTTTCTAAAGAAAGACTCTCCGGTTGCGCATTTCATTTCAGCAAAATAAACATAGGTACCAGTATTTAATAACTGCCCATTTTGTGTGCCATCCCAGGCAATAGCAGGGTCTCCTCCTTCAAAATCAGATCTTTCATATACTGTTTTCCCATAGCGATCATAGATAACCAAACGTTTCACCAATCCTATACCATGAATAACAAAACGATCATTTCTTCCATCTCCATTGGGCGTAAAGGCATTGGGTATATATACCGTGCTTTCTTCGCAGAGCACCTTAACTTTTACCACATCTTCAGCAATGCACCCATGGATGGTACTGACCCTGATTTTATATTCTGTATCGCCATAGGGCTTAGCAAGAGGCGCGGCACAGTTTTCGCACGACAGCTGAACAGAAGGCATCCATTTCCAACTTGCCACGTCGGGTGAGCCGATAGCATTGAGCTGAACAGAAGTTCCTGCCTGAATGCTCAGGTCATTACCTGCATTTACGCGGGGTAAAGGGTGAACCGCAATCTGAAAAGATGCTGTATCTGAAAAACATTTATAGGTATCACCACCAACTACCGTATATTGAATGGTACGTTCGGGCTTTGCCACCGGGTTGTCTACCGTTGTACCCGAAAGCCAGTTCGTTTCTTTAATCCATTGATAGGTGGAGGTGCCGGAAGCAGATAGCTGGATACTTTCTCCAAAACAAATTTCGAGATCATCCATTCTGTTGAGCCTTTCTTTTTGCACCACATAAACCGTCTGGCTTCCTTTTCCCGAACAACCTATATTATCTTTAACCTCTACATGGTAGGTGGTGGTAATATTAGGTGAAACTGAGGGACTGGCGGAATTCAGACTGGTTATGCCGGGAGCGGACTCCCATTCATAGTGTGTGCCTCCGGTTGCCTTCAACTGTAGTGTTTGTCCTTTGCACAGGCGGGGCTGATCCGGAGTAATCGCCACTACAGGCATGGGATGAATGGTGAGTTTATTAGCCGGGGCTGAGCCCAAGCATCCATTCATATCGGTAACCAATAAGCGAGGGGTCAGTTGACCTGCATTATTGTAGGTATGAATTGCAGAACTATCTGCCGATACCACCACATTACCATCTCCAAAATCCCAGGTATATTGACTTATATTGGCGCCGGTGGCTTTGAAATTCACTTCCTGTCCCAGGCATAATTGAGCGGGGGTCAATTTTAATACGGCCGCTGGCTGATGAACTTCAACAGTATCTTTATACTCCCCTTTCAACCCATTATAGCCATGCACAAAGAGCGTTACAACATAGGTACCCGGATCCTTATACACATGACTGGGATAGTCAACATCCGCAAGCGTGGCGCCATCCCCAAAGTCCCACAATATTTTTGTGTAGTCATAAGAGGTATTCACAAAGTTAGCTACCACCGGAGCGCAACCTGATGCTGTGATAAAGGAGGTGGAATACTGAAAAGCAGTGTTGAAATAACGGACCACAATGGTTTGTGGATCTGCCTCCGATGAGCACCCCGTAATCAGATCCCGGGCTTTCAGTTTCACGTTATAATCGCCCGAATAAGGATACGTATGCGAACCCGACTCCCAGGTATCCGTATGCCCGTCACCAAAATCCCAGCTATACTGTACGTTATTGGTTCCATAGGTTTGGGAATAATTATAAAACTCAATGGTACTATTTAACGGCACATTGGTGCCGGACAATACAAATGCGGCCTTGGGTCCGTAAGCCTCTACCTGCTGGTGATAAGGAGGCGTTTTGCTGCTGCACCCTCCGGCATCGGTAACGGTTAAGGTTACGTTATAGGAGCCCGGATTACTGTAATGATGTGAAACAACACCACCCTGAGAAAACGTTTCGATATTTCCATCTCCAAAATCCCAGGTCCAGTTGGTAATGGAATTGTTTTGAACTACAGAGGCATCCTTAAACTTCACTGCTTCCGTAAAGCATTGTTTATCTTTTTCAACAGTAAATGCGGCATAGGCCCCTTTCAGTTGTATCGGCACTACATTGGAAGTGTCTGAACAACCAAAATAAAAAGAATTGGTAATGACCCGTAATTTTCCCGTCTTTTGATTGTAAGGAAAAATAGTGCCTTTAGCCGAAGTAATAAAATAGGTGTCATAATCAAGACTTGCATATCCATCATAATCTGATCCGTCTTCATACTCCCATCTTTGAATGCCATATCGGTGATAATATCCTGTTTGACTGACCGGGTCTTTTTCAAGACCTTTAATGGTGAACGGGATAGCTTCATTACCACAGACCGTTGTTTTTGAAAGCGCTAAAACAGGATTCTGCTTGAGCAAAACAACGGCTACTACAGAATCTTTTACAGTACATGCGCCATTAGTAGTGGTCAATACTACTTTGTATGAGCCTGTAGCTGCATACTCATGCGAGATCATCGTTTGATCTGTGGTAAGGGTTTCCGATTTACCATCTCCCCAATCCCATCTCCATCCGGTGGCATCCTTTGAGGTTTGAGTGAATTCTACCTTCCCCCGTTTCCCTTCACAGGTATTTTGTATACCTGAAATCCTGGGGAAAGGAGGAACAACTGTAATGTAATTCGGTTTTTCTATGGTATCACTGCAATCACCATTATATGCCAATAAAGTTACACCATAGCTACCGGCGCTGTTGTACTGTATAATTTTGTCGTCTGTTGAAACATAATTATAATCCCCCTCGTAAACCCACGCGAGACCCGTGATTGCTGTACCGCCGGTATAGCTGAAGGTAACCGGAGTGTTGCCACAGATACTCGTTCCCTGAAGCGAAGCAAATTCTGCTTTGGGTTTTTGATACACCGTAAATGGCATCGTATTGGAAACCCCCTTACAGCCTTTAACAGTTGTAAACTCCAGATACACCGTATATTTACCCGGAATGGTAAAATCCAGTTCCGGTTCTTTTTCAGTTCTTACAATACCATTGCTGAATACCCATTTGTAATCCTTTATTTCATCTGAACTGCTGCCCACACTCATCTTCATTTTCAGGTATCCGCAGTAGGAAGAGCCGGGATCATACATGATGTTTGAAATAAAGGCTGTGGGCGTATTAATATAAACCATTTTCGAAATTGCCGATGTGCACCCGTATTTGTTGCTTACATTAAGCAGCACATTATAATTTCCCGCCGAGCTATAGGTATAGCTTGGAGATTGCAGAGAAGATTTTGAATGGCTGCCGTAATTATAATCAAAAACCCAGTTCCACTGAACCACGCCCGGGGTACTGTTAGAAAATTTAACTGTGGCTGGTGCGCCGCAGATATTCTGAAGATTTGCGTCAAAATCATTCAACTCAGGCACGGGTCTTACCTGAATTTTTATAGAAGCTGTATCCGGGCAGGTGCCAAAGGTATTTACAAGTTGCACCAGGTGCGGAAGCGTATCGTTAAACGTATAGTATAAGCCATTGCTATACCAACTCGCTTCAAGTTGATCCACTAACCATACAGTTGACGAGGGGTAAGGGGCGCTGGTGGATTCAAAATAGGCATTTTGATCTTTACAAATTAATGAAGGAGAAGTAAACCCGGCTTTATAACTGGCCACATTCAGATAATCCACCTGGGTACTTGTAACAGAACAACCCTCATTATTTTTTACCGTCAGGCTAACCGTGTAAATTCCTTTCTTGTTGAAGACATAGGAAGGATCTTTTGCCGTAGAGGTTTGACCGTCTCCGAAATCCCACACATAACTTAATATACCCGGACCGGTGCTATTATTGGTAAACTGAACTCCATCGCTTACTTTACACAGCACCTCTTTGCTGGCTGTAAAAGATGGATTTATGGATGGTAAAATCTCCGCCACTTCCGTTTTGGTAACCGAGCTGTTACACCCATAGCTGTTGGAAACGGTAAGGGTTACGGATGGCTTCAGCAACATCATGTAGGTATGTTCTGAATTTTCCGAATAATCTTCCTGTGTTGTTCCGTCGCCAAAGTCCCAGTAAAATTTCTCCACGGTACCGCTGCCAGGGTCTGAATTGCTTTTAAAGTGAATTGTTGCCGGTATACAGGCCTTATCTTCCAATACCGAAAAATCGGCAACAGGCTTTTTATAACCCGTAATTACTTTAGAAAAATTATAGCTTTTGCCCTGGTCGAGGACTGTTAACGTTACCTGATAATTTTTGCTTTCCGTGTACACTGATGCAGGATGGATGAGACTGCCCGAATTACCATTTCCGAAATCCCAATGATAAACCGCATTAGCCGAGGCGCCACTTACATTACTGGTAAACTGAACTGTAAAAGGCGGACAACCACCTTCTTTATCGGTATCAAAAGAAATATTTATCTGTGCGGAAACTGATGAATAAAAACATATTGAGAAAAAGGAAATAAGTAGAAACTGCTCCTTAATAAGTGGTATGTAATTCATACAGGCTATCGGCATGCGATGGGTTTACGGCGCTTTGAAAGAGAAAATTAAAACAAGAAAATCAGAAATCATAACTAAAGCTACAATATATTTTTGGCTGACCAGAGCTCTCCTCAGAAGAACAGCCGGACAATATTTCGGGTGAAATACCTGAAAGAAGGTATTGAGTCCTTCAAATGTTCTGAAACCGTTCTTCTAAAATAAATTTTTATTATAAATAATTTTCATTAATTTCGTTAGTGACTATTCACTTACTTTTTATTGTTGTATTCATCATGCCGGGAATAAGTTCATCATGGGCATAAATGATGACTTTACAACAGTGTTTGGATACCGCCCGTGAACACAACAAAAAAATAATGGTAGAGGGGAATGATATCACACTAAGCTGAGATGGCCCAATTTTCACGGACACGATATTCCACAAATTTACAACACCCAACGGCTTCATTCCTTTTTGGGATATCACATGTAAATTACTTTCACTTTTATTTTTCTGTCTTGGTTTAGCTCAAAACTTGCCTTCTTAAAATTGGGTCTGTTGGTTAAACCGATTGAAGTATAGATTGAAAAACCGATACCTTCTTTTGGTAAAATCAATCCTTTGTCAATTTTACCGTTTATATTTTCATCGTGGAGAATATTAATGGCATAAATTCCATCGGGTAAATTGGTAAATAAAATTTCTGCTGTTTCGTTTTTTATCTCTGCTTTTTTCAATTTGTAATAACTTTTGTAGTGCTCATCGGGTATAGTGCCGTCTTTATTGTAAAGGGCAAATTGTACTACTCCTTTTGAGTTTCGTAGGTTTTCTACCTCAACAGTTAAAGTATGTGCGTTTTGTCCTTTGGCTGTAAATGAAAGTAAGATTATACTAGCAATTAGCATTAATGAGAATGATTGTTTTGGTTCCACTATTGAAAAAGATTAAAGTTTAAAAAAGATAGCGATATTGCCGTATTCAAGTGTATGACCTCCTTTGAAAGGTGTTGTACGCATTTTTTGAAGGAATGAGATTTTGAATATTGATTGTTCATAAACAATCCCAAATTCAGTAAAGGTGCTTAACCGTTCAA
>CAZFGP010000062.1:0-23035 GCA_964518685.1 uncultured Terrimonas sp. | reverse complement strand
AGTATTGCCGGTAATGATTTTTCTGGAAGCAAATTGTCTAATGATCTCAAGACCGGCTTTCATGCCGGATTAAAAGCTGACCTCTTTGTTTCAGAGGGATTTTATTTGCAACCGGGCTTAATATATTCTACAAAAGGCGCTGAAACGAAAAATAATAATAGCACCAGAACCCAACATCTCTCCTACGTTGAATTGCCTGTATATGCTTTGTTTAAACCTCAACTGGGAGCAGGAAGATTATTACTGGGCGCAGGGCCCTATGCTGCCTACGGCATTTCAGGAAAGAGCAAAGTCAAAAGTGGTGATACCGCCCTGGAGCAGGATGCAAAATTCAAAAATGAAATCACAGCAATAGAATATGCAACTACGCTGTTAAATGTTGCATACTTTATCAAGCCCTGGGATTTTGGCGCCAATATGACCCTGGGCTACGAATTGAACAATGGATTCAGCCTCCAGGTAAACGGACAATTAGGCTTGTCGGATATTAATCCGGTTGTAAAAAGTGTAGAAGCCGACAAAAGCAAATGGAGAAACATAGGCTTTGGCGCCTCTCTGGGCTATACCTTTTAGCGCCTTTTATACCCTTAGTTTTCCTTTTTTTAAATTATGATACCTTCCTTGTTATCCGCTACCTCAGCTAAGGTGAAGTTGGCAATTGAGTATATTTATCCTTTGTCAATCTCATGGAATATATGGATAAAACCGCGTTTTCGACCTGCCTCGTAAAGAGGGTGATAATCCCGACTACCCTGTTGCTGTTATTTATTTGCACTTCAGGAAATGCCCAATTCATATCGCTCAAAAATGCTGTGATCCTAACCTCAGGCTCCATCTCCCCTGAGATGCAATCTACCGTACCTCAGATGCTGGCAGAGGAAGTGAGCAAACGCAGCGGTTTATTAATCAAAACAAATAGTACCTGGCCTAAAAAGGGAATGCCGGTCATTGCATTGGCGCTGGCGACCGATAAAGAGTTGAAAGGGGAAAATATCCCTGTTCAAAAAAACAATAAAAACGCAGAAAATAATAAAGAAGGATTCAGGGTTGTAACTGCGTTAAATGTGAGAGGCAATACCACAATTTGGATCATTGGT
The DNA here is from genome assembly GCA_964518685.1 of uncultured Terrimonas sp. Lineage (GTDB taxonomy): Bacteria > Bacteroidota > Bacteroidia > Chitinophagales > Chitinophagaceae > Agriterribacter. Next base: position 21,938 of record CAZFGP010000062.1, on the reverse strand, counting down.
GCAGACAACAGGGGTGTTTTATTTGGCGCCGGCTGGCTATTGCGACATCTTGAAATGTCCAAAAATAAAGTGCAACTGGAAGAGCACGTAGATTTTGCCTCTTCACCCGCCTATCCTATCCGCGGACACCAATTGGGGTATCGTACTACTGCCAACTCCTATGATGCCTGGACGGTTGCACAATACGATCAATACATACGCGATTTAGCCATCTTTGGAAACAACGCGGTTGAAGGTATACCATTTCATGAAGACGATAACCCGAGTCCTTTGTTTCCCATTCCCGCTGCTGAAATGAACATACAGATCAGTGCAATATGCAAGAAATATGATATGGATTATTGGGTTTGGACTCCGGCAACATTCGACCTTAAGAATATGGAAAAAAGGAAGGCAGAACTTGACCTCCATGAAAATTTTTATCGCCAGTGTCCGCGGCTCGATCATATCTTTTTTCCGGGCGGCGACCCAGGCAACAACCATCCTTCCGAAGTGCTGCCTTTTTTAAAAGATCTGCACTCCCGGCTTGTCAAATATCACCCCAGCGCTAAAATCTGGATATCTCTGCAAGGATTTAATGTGGAAGAGATAGATTATTTTTATCGCTATCTCAATACCGAAAAACCTGCGTGGCTTCAGGGTGTAGTATCAGGACCGGGCAGTCCGCCAATTGCTGAAACCCGTTACCGGCTGCCCAAACAATACCAGCACCGGCAATATCCTGATATTACACATTCCGTGCGCTGCGAATTTCCCGTTGAAAAATTCGATCAGGCTTATGCACTGACTCTGGGCAGAGAGTCCGTAAATCCGCGACCATTTGCGTTTGCAAAAATTCATCAGACCTATGCGCCATTTACGGATGGTTTTGTTTCCTATTCTGATGGATGCCACGATGATGTGAATAAAATAATCTGGAATTTGCGGGGCTGGAACCCTAATGAAGATGTGAATGAAATGTTACAACAATACTGCCGTTTTTTCTTTGGACCCAACCTGGAAAAAGCGGTAACCGATGGCATTGCGGCATTGGAACGCAACTGGTTTGGTTCCTTAGCTGAAAATGGAGGAGTGGAAGCAACTTTCTCATTCTGGAAAAACCTGGAAACAGGCCATCCTGAACTGAAAAACAACTGGCGCTGGCAGATGCTTTTGCTTCGCGGGTATTATGATACCTATACCCGCAGAAGGCTGATATACGAACAATCGCTGGAGCTTAAAGCCAACAGGATACTTGCTGCAGCAAAACCCGATGGGATAGACGAAGCAATGAATACGGCCCTGAATACCGTTAACAGTGCAGACTCATATCCGGTCTCTCCTGATCTCAGGAAACGCATTGAAGACCTATGTGCAGATCTGTTTGCTTCTATTGGATTACAAACCAGCGTACCCAAATACAAGGCAAAAAACTACGAAAGGGGCGCTGTACTCGATCACGTTGACTACCCGCTTAATAACCGCTGGTGGCTTGCAGATGAATTCGCTAAAATCAAAGCATTAAAAAATACGGACGAAAAGTTGGCTGCTCTGCACGCCATAGCTTCCTGGGAAAACCCGGGAGCAGGAAGTTATTATGATGATATCTCCAGCGTGAGCAAGGGTCTGCGTGTTAAAACAACTTCTTACGATGCTACCGATGTAGCATGGTGGGATAACGGATTCAGCCGTAAACGGCTTTCTTCGCAACTGTTTCAAGGCTCCCCCGTTTTAGAATACGACAACCTGGAACCAGGAGCAAGATATACACTGCGCGTTTGCGGCTATGGAGAAGCATTACTTCGGGTGGATGGTATGCGACTTCATCCCACATTATACAATAAAGATGCTGACAGTTTCAAGGAATGGATCATTCCGCTTTCCCTTACCGGTGACGGAAAAATTTCTGTGACTTTTGATGAACCTGAAGAGTTTAACCTGAACTGGCGCCTGCATTCCCGTGTTTCCGATGTTTGGTTGTTGAAAGCATTCTAAAAACAGTTTATTGATAATAAGCCTCCTTTTTCGATCTGCGATTGTCATAAGAATGTAAATTTCTCTTTTATGGAGATAGTTTTTCCATATCCCTGACTATTAATGCCTTTTCTGTTACACATTTGCAAGACAGGCTTTGGCAGCCTGCTTCGTATTATTTAAACTGCCTTCATTATTCCAATATGCTGATATCGTAAAGACCTTAGAAAAGACTGTAAGAAATTATGAAAAAGATACTCTTTCTTTTTGCATTAACTGTTGTGGCTAAGGCTTCGGTTGCCCAGGAGGACAGTACTGTTACGAAAGAACTTGCCGAAGTGGTGGTAACCGGTCAATATAAACCGCAGTCCGTAAGAAACTCTGTTTATCAGGTTAAGATTATACCCCGGGAGCAGATAGAAAAACAAGTCGCTTCAAGGTTGCAGGATGTCCTGAACACGCAACTCAATATCCGTTTTTCGCAGGACCCTGCTACCGGAGGTTCCAATATTAATATGCTGGGGCTTGCAGGGCAGAATGTGAAGATATTGATTGACGGAGTACCCATGACCGGCAGACAGGGTACTTCAAATGAAATCAACATCAACCAGATTGAAGTGAATGCAATCGAGCGGATTGAAATTATTGAGGGCCCAATGTCGGTGATTTATGGGGCAGACGCCCTTGCAGGTGTTATTAACATAATTACTAAGAAGCCACAAAAGGGTACGAGAGAAATCAATGCACGGCTGCAGGAGGAAACCATAGGCAAGGAATATGGGCTACAGCAGGGGATTCACAATCAATATGCAGGAGGATCAGCAACTTACAGGAAATGGAATTTCAACGGCGGTATCGGGCATAATTTATTTGGAGGATGGAAAGATACCGCTGTGGGCAGAGAACTGGCATGGCACAAAAAAGATCAGATTGTGGTTAATGGAATGCTTGGCTATCGTAATCAGAACCTAAATTTGTATTATCGTTTTGACGGGTTAGACGAAATCATCACCAATCCTGCTAATATCCAGGGCAGCGATCCGGCGCTTGATCAGGAATATATTACTGACCGCCTGATGCAGCAATTACAAGGCTCCTACAGTTTCAGCCCTGCCTTAACCATAAATGCCCAAACCTCATATACGCATTTTACACGGCAGGTTTATTCAACCCTGTTTTATCCCAATGGAGATGTGAGGGTATCTACTGCTCCGGGTACGCACAGTCTGTCTACCTTCAATGGGTTCACTTTTCGTGGTACGGCTTTATACCAACTGTCATCTATTGTATCATTTCAACCCGGATTGGATATTAATGTGGAAGCCGGCAACGGAGAGAGAATCAAATCCGGCACTCAACAAATTAATGATTATGCTTTCTTTATTACTTCTGAAATTACGCCGGTAAAAAGTTTAAATATTCGTCCGGGGCTTCGGTTTATTGCTAACTCTGTTTATGAAGCGCCCCCTGTTATTCCTTCGCTAAATGCAAAACTCAGGTTAACGGAACAAATGGATATAAGAATAGCCTATGCCAGGGGATTTCGCTCTCCTTCAGTTCGCGAACTGTATTTCGATTTTCATGATGGCAGCCATGATATCATAGGTAATACTGATCTGCAGGCAGAATTCTCCAACAGTTTTACCGGGTCTTTAACGTATAATATAATTCATAAAGAGGCTCTAAAATTCAGCACGTCATTAAGTGGATTCTACAACAATGTAAGCAATATGATTGACTACATACAAAGCGCTTCCAACAACCGGGTAACGACCTACAGCAATATTAATAAATACAGAACCAGAGGTGGCACCCTCAACGGCAGTCTAACCCGGGAAAATCTGAATATCTCCCTGGGATTTTCCTATACAGGCAGATATAACGAATTAAAGCCTGATGCCCCCACTCTTACAGCCTTTAACTGGTCGCCGGAAATTAACGCTATTATCGGCTACTCTTTTCCGAAAGCCCGGCTGAATCTCAATATTTTTTACAAGCATACCGGAAAACTTCCTTTCTATCGCTCGGATATGATTAACGGCGCTGAGGTAATACAATTAATGCAAACAGGCAGTTACGACTGGGCAGATTTCTCCATAAATAAGAATCTCTTCAAATGGCTTACCCTGCAGGCAGGAATACGGAATATATTTAACATAACCTACGTAAACAGCAGTCATGTAAACGGCGGTATCCCTGAAACAGGTAAGGCGTCTTCAATTGCCTATGGACGGTCCTGGTTTGCAGGACTTGCCTTTAACTGGAGTAGAAAACAAAATCAATAATTGATGATTATAAATTAAGACAGCATGTTAAAAAACAAGTTTCTCTCAACAGGGTTAATTATCTTTTCGGGCCTTTTCCTTACAACGATCGGATGTCGTACCAAAGAAGCGCCATTACCAGATAATTTGGTGCAGTTTGAATCGGACCATCAGGGATTACCGGCAAATACACAGGAAGTTGTGGTAAAATTGAAATTGAGCCGTGCCGCCGATCGTGATATAGCGATAACGGTTGGCCTTACACCCACGAATATTGCCTATACCACTCACTTCACTACCATGCCTGCCGCTCCCTCAGGAACGATTCCTTTAACCATAAATAGTGGCGCCATGGAAACCGAATTCAAAGTGGTTAAAACACCGGGGATAGTATTGAATGGAGATGAAAAAATTGTATTTAAAATTGAATCTTCCGGCACACCTGTTATCATTGGATCAGCTAATATTTTTACGTTGGAATTTGCCGAAATTATTTCCACAGGATCCGCTATTGAAGGCAATGGTGGCGGAGTTACTTACGGTAATAAAATATTTTTTGATCTCAGCGCCAATAGTCAGACTTCTGTATTGCGCACCAAATGGGATCTGGGCTTTTTTAGTGGAGATGCGTGGAGAGTGATCCTCAATTCCTCCACTTTTATGATGGCAAAGAAATTAGAAAAGAATGATCTTAATGCTGTAACTGCAACAGATACAGTTGGGTTTGCAGCATCTATCTACGACCATGATGAGCCCCAGCCGGAGTCTCTTCCTTATATTGATTATCCGGATGGAGATCTGAGCAGAACAGCCATCGCAGAAGTGTCGGCAACGGCTTCTGAAAACAACGTTTACATTATCAACCGCGGATTTGGCATTGGAGTACCGGTGCCAGAAAGAGGATGGAAAAAGATACGGATTATCCGCAACAGCAATGGAGGCTACACCCTGCAGCATGCTGATATTGCAGCTACCTCTTATTCAACTGTTGATATTCCCAAGAACACCGACTATTTCTTTAATTATGCTTCTTTTGAAACCGGAGCGGTAACCATAGACCCACCCAAAACCAAATGGGATATTGCCTGGACTTATTTTACTAATTCCATTGATTTTGGATGGGGAGAATTGCCTTATGCCTTCCAGGACTTCATCATTCAAAACAGAAACGTGGAAATAGCCAGAGTGGATACCACAGCAATAAAATATGTGAATTTTAAGGAAACAGACCTGGCAGCGCTCGTTTTTAAGCAAAAACAAAATGCTTTAGGCAGCGACTGGCGCAAGGGGGGAGGTCCTGGTAGTGCACCTGAAGTGCGTACAGACAGGTATTATATCATTAAAGACAATGATAATAATTATTATAAACTCCGTTTTACTGCAATGACAAAAAACGGTGAAAGAGGACATGTGGCTTTTGAATATGCATTGGTGAAAAACGGTGAATAACAGGAACAGATTTATTTATTATAGAATACTATCTCTCCTGAAATCAAAAAGCAAAGAGGGTGGTTGTTTTGAATGAAAAACAACCACCCTCTTATTTTTTATCTTTCCTTTTCCGCTTAATTATTTCAATCAGTGGAAGAGTTTTTTTTAATGTGAAACTGCCGGCGCGGGAGCTGCATTACGCGGATTTGCTTTTTTCTGCCAGAAGTAAAAAATCAAAAACAATACAATCAAAATACCCGGAAAAGCTACCATTTTCGCCAGTGTAGCCTGTCCTGCAGCAAGTTCTAATTCATCACCGGTTAATCCGGTTGCTTCCTGCACTACTCTTGCTTTATCAATCCAGGAGCCGATAATGGGCTGGAAAATAGCGGTGGAAAACATCCCTACCCCGCCGATAATAGACATTCCTAAGGCGCCACTCAGAGGAACTCTCTGAGCCACTGCACCCACCATGGTAGGCCAGAAGAAACATACTCCAATTGCAAAGAATATAGCCGCAAAATAGGCCATTGAACCAGTTACTGTACTAAATAGATAGATCCCGATAGCGGTAAATATGGCACCTCCTAATAATACGCCCGTTTGCCCTAACGCCTGTGTAACCTGTCCGCCAAAGAAACGACCCACAGCCATCAAACCTGTAACCAATGCCAGGATCAGCATGGGACTGGCACCGCTTTTACTCATGATAAGACCCACCCATTGCTGCGGACCAAACTCACTGATTGCCGTAAGCGCCATACAGCAAAACAAAAATATATAGGTGGGTGTAAGCATTGCCTTGAAGTTTTCACCCAGGTGAGCCGACCCTTCATACTTGGGTTTGGGGAAGGCTTTACCATAAAACAGTACGGCATAGGCAATGGTAGGAATCATGGTCACCCACATTTGAGACTGCCAGCTCATACCCGCATCTGTCATGAATTTAGAAATCAAACTCCCGATAACAATACCACCAGGGAACCACATGTGAAACCGATTCAACATTTTGTTTACTTTTTCTCTCGGATACATATCCGCAATCATAGGATTACAAGCGGCTTCTGTACATCCGTTTCCAAAGCCGTTAAAGAGGGTTGAAATCAATAACAAGGCATACCCCCCTGAGTAAATAGTGAAAATAATCCCCAACGTGTGTGCAACAAAGGCTATCCGCATAATGTTTTGCGGACCAACAGAGTTATAAAACAATCCACCCAGGATCATTGAAATGGGAAATCCTAAAAAGAACATCAGATTAATAAAACCCAGTTCTTCAGCCGAGAGATGGAATGATTCTCCAAGCTGTGGCAAGATGCCTGCCCTGATACTAAAGGTGAAAGCTGTTGTAATCAATGCAAAACAGCTTCCGTAAAACAGCGCATTTTTGTTAATGTTTTCGTTCATTAATTTTCGGTTTAGTGTGTGATGGAAAATTTATTATATTATAAAGAAACTCAAAACTCTTTAACAATAGGATAAAAATATACACTCTTTTTGGATTAAAAAAAATGAATTCATCCAAAGCCTGAATGTTTTTTAATGATCGGATAAACCTAAAATAGTCTTTGCAAGATGGATGGTTTCCATGTCTCCGGTATATTTGCCTTTATCATCTGACAGCTTTACTACTGCATTCCAACCATCTCCGTCCGGCAGCGCTTCTGTCATTTTTATTACAATGTTAAGCGGACTTAGTCCTACATCATTGGTAAAGTTGGTGCCAACGCCAAAGGAAACTCCAATCCTTCCCTTGCAATAGGTTGCTATCCGCTCTACCTTTTCATAATTCAAATTATCGGAAAAGATAATCGTCTTGGATAACGGGTTGATGCCTAACTGACGATAATGAGCTATCGTTTTATCGGCAAATTCAATCGGATCGCCACTATCATGCCGTACTCCGTCAAAGAGTTTACTGAATTTCTTATCAAATTGACGGAAAAACACTTCACTTGTATAAGTGTCCGAAAGAGCAATGCCCAGATCTCCTCTGTATATCTGCACCCAGTTTTCCAAAGCCAGCAGATTAGACATCTTGAAACCAAACTTAGCCGCATGAAACATGAACCATTCATGTGCATGTGTACCTATGGGCTTAGTATTGCATAACATAGCGAGGTGTACATTACTGGTGCCTGAAAAGTTTTGACCGCCAAATTTCTTTAAGGCCTCAACGGTAATCTTTTGCACTTTGTAAGAATGCCTGCGCCGGGTACCAAAATCAGCGATGGTGATTCCCAAAGCGGCATATTTTTCAATTTTATCTCTGGCGTTAAGCGCCACTCTTTCATCGCTTACCCTCACCTGCCCGGTCAATTCATAATATAAAGCACAGATCAGGTACATTATTGGAACCTCCCACAATATAGTGCGATACCAATAACCTTCAATAGTTACAGACAAGGTTGACCCGTCCTGAGTTATGGTCACTTCCCGGGGATCATAATGATACCCCTGCAGAAAATCAAGATATACGGGGCTTAGATAAGGACAATATTTGGATAAAAAATCTTTTTCTGTCAGACTTAATTTCAGCTGGGCTAATTCTGCAATCTTTTTTTCAAGGGCAAGCCCGAATCCTTCAGGGAAAACATGCTTCCCCCTATTAATAAATGCATACCGGGCCCGGGCCTGAGGAAATAAATGCACTACTGCATTTTGCATGGTGAACTTATAAAAATCATTATCCAGAATAGAAGAAGTATACATACTGTAATTGTTGTGCCGGATTTCTGTGTGGCAAAAGTTAAAACAAAAAATAGTAATCTTGCAGGTTTTAATAGCAAAATTATTTCTCAATGAAATATGCTCATTGGATTGGAATCATAGCCGTTTTAGCTGTAATCATCGGCTGCTACCTTCCCTGGATAGAAATTTCCTCCCTGGGTAAAACACTTACAGGAATGGATGGACAAGGCAGCAATTTTGGTCGTCCGGGAAAACTGCATATTATTTTTTGCGTTCCTGCATTGGTATTATTTATTATCCATAAAATATGGGCGAAAAGAGCCAACTGGCTGCTTTGTGCGCTTGGGCTGGCATGGGCCTTTCGAAACTTTCTGATTTATGCCCGCTGTGAAATGGGAACCTGTCCTGAAAGGAAATATGGTCTTTATCTGGTACTGCTGGGTTCAATCCTTATGCTTGCAGCAGCTTTGTTCCCGGACATGAAAATGACAAACAAAAAATGAATGCTAAAGACACATTACAACATATAGCAATATCTATAAATAAACCCTATTAAAAAAAAACGGGTTATATTGCGCCGGATTTTTAAGAAAGATCACATATCATGACATCGTTTACTAATTTCAAAGTACCTTATACTGCTTCAGACAAAGGGTACGCCCGCAGAGTTGCTTATTTTTCTATGGAATTCGCCATCCACCAACCGCTTAAGATTTACAGCGGCGGATTAGGCTTTCTGGCCGGATCACATATGCGGAGTGCATATGCGTTAAAACAAAATCTGATTGGCGTGGGCATTTTATGGAAGTACGGATATTACGACCAGGCACGCAATCAGGATCAGAGTTTGCTGGTGCAATGGAATGAAAAAATATATAATTTTCTGGAGGACCATAATATAAAATTTCAGATCAATATTCACGATCATCCGGTATGGGTAAAAGCCTACTACCTGAATCCAGAAACCTTTAAAAGTGCTCCGATGTTTTTACTGAGTACGGATTTACCGGAGAACGATTATATATCACAAACCATCACCCATCGTCTGTACGATGCTAATGTAGCTACTAAAGTAGCTCAGTTTATCCTGCTGGGGATTGGAGGCGCTAAACTGATGGATGTGATTGGCTTTAATCCTGAGGTGTATCATTTAAACGAAGCGCATGGGCTTTCATCGGCATTCTATCTCTATAAAAAATTCGGAAAGATTGAAGAGGTGAAGAAGCGTCTGGTTTTTACAACGCATACGCCGGAGGAAGCCGGAAATGAAAAACACGATATCCATCTCTGCGAAAAAATGAGTTATTTCTGTGGTATTCCTTTAAGTGAGGTTAGAAAAATAACGGGAATAACAGATGATCAGTTTAACCACTCGCTGGCGGCTCTACGTTTTGCACGATTGGCCAATGGCGTTAGTGAATTGCATGGGCGCGTTAGCAGAGCCATGTGGAGTAAATATCCCGACATTTGTCCCATAATCCATATTACCAATTCGCAGAACTGGAGATACTGGGCAGACAAGCAATTGTATTACACTGCCGAAGAAAAGGACGACACCAATTTTATTGACAGAAAATGGTTTCTTAAGAAAAGAGCCTTTGAGATAGTTGCAGACCAAAGTGGAAAGCTATTTGATCCTAACGTTTTTACGATAGTATGGGCGCGCCGTTTTGCAGGATATAAAAGAGCCGAATTGATTACCCGTGACAAAGCACGTTTTGAAGCTTTATTATCCAGCACCCAATACCCCGTTCAAATCATCTGGGCCGGGAAACCCTATCCGGTGGATTATCCGGCTATCGGAGACTTTAATTATCTGGTTAATTTGAGCAAATCCTATAAGAACGTAGCGGTTTGCATAGGTTACGAATTGTCGCTCAGCAAACGCCTGAAACAGGCTGCCGATCTGTGGCTCAATAATCCCCGTGTGCCACGCGAAGCATCCGGCACAAGTGGAATGACTGCTGCCATGAACGGAGCTGTAAATTTCTCTACCGATGATGGCTGGATTCCGGAATTCGTTCAGCATGGACACAACGGATTTGTTGTACCAAAAGTTAACTATGCTGAAATGACGGTTCAGGAGCAGGATGATTATGATTTGAAAAAGATCTACGAAATCCTGGAAAAGGAAATATTGCCTCTTTATTACGACCATCCGGATTTATGGCGGCAGGTGATGAAAAACGGAATGGACGATACCCGTTTCAGATTCGACTCCGACAGGATGGCTGACGAATATTACAAGTTGCTCTATAATGCCTGACATCATTGATTCTCTGAAAAGAGAACCGTCTTTTTTCCTTTTTGGATCGCTATCCAAATAATAAAGCATACTAAGAATGGATGTTTATAAAAAGCAAGTGGAAATCCGTTGGGCCGACCTGGATCCCAACTTTCATATGCTTCATTCGCATTACTACGATTTGGGCGCTTACGTACGCATGTGTTTTCTAACCGAACACGAATTAACCCCGGCAGTAATGACAGAACATCATCTGGGTCCAATTCTATTCCGGGAGGAATGTGTTTTTAAAAGAGAAATTAAATTCGGAGATCGGGTTGAAATAGACCTGACCATGACCAGGGGCAGAAAAGACGGGTCAAGATGGAGTATGCAGCATCATATTTACATCAGCAAGGATACCCTGGCTGCCGTTATAACGGTGGATGGCGCCTGGATGAACACTCAAAAACGGCGTCTTGCTACCCCTCCTCCACTTTTTGCAGAAGTTTTTAATAAAATCCCCCGTTCAGTTAATTTTGAATGGCAATAATTTTTTTTGTTACGCAAAACGTAACCTTTCTACTTTAGTTCGGCAGATAGCCCATTGCCAGTTTTTGAAACTGCTGTAACTGATCTCTTTGCCAATCCTCATTTTTCCCCATTTCTTCAGCCATGAGTTGTGCCACTACAGGAGCTGTATCCATAGCTGCACGAGCGTCCAAAAAGAGCAGTCTGATTCTTCTTGCCAACACATCTTCAATGGTTATCGCCATTTCATTTCGAACAGCCCATATCACTTCTGCTTTAATAAATGGGAAATCCGGGTGTAGCAATTCCCGCCATGAATCATTCCTTTCTGCCATACTTCGGATAGCTGCGGCATCAACGCCATAATAATGCAAAGGATCGGTGCAATCTACCGAAGTGCACCACCCATGAATAGGCAATGATTCTGTTACACAGGCCTTCCTTTCCAATTTAGCTACAAACAGGGCATTATCCACTGCCACTTTGGCCATTTTGCGATAGGTGGTCCATTTACCTCCTGTGATAGTAACTAAATTGCTCCTGGACACCATAATCGTATGATCTCGTGGCATCAATGAGGTATTCTTTTGCCCCGGCACTCTTACCAAAGGCCGCAATCCGGCAAAAACAGCCTTTACATCCTCTCTTCTGATATTCGTATTCAAATAGCGATTCACATTTCTAATAACAAAGGCTATTTCCTCTTCCTGCGCATGGGGTTCAAACAGCGGCGCCTTAACCGGAGTATCCGTAGTGCCCACTATCATTCTATTGTGCCAGGGTACAGCAAACAATACTCTTCCATCATCGGTCTTGGGTACCATCAGAGCATAGTCGCCGGGGAAAAACGACTTATCAATGACCAGGTGTATCCCCTGGGATGGAGAAATCACATGGTGATGCTGATGGTCGTCCATTTTTAAGATATCATCGGTAAATATACCCGTTGCATTAATAACCGATTTGGTTTTGATTTCGTATTCTTTTTGGGAAACGTTATCACGTGCATGCACCCCTTTTATTTGTCCGTTTTCCTTAATAACACCTATCACCTCCACATAATTCAATACGGCACCTCCATTTTCTTCTGCTGTTTGGGCAAGGTTAATTGCAAGGCGGGCATCATCAAATTGCCCGTCAAAATATAAGATACCTCCCGACAAACCTTTACGCGATATTGCCGGAGCACATTCTATTACTTTTTTCGAAGATAACACCCGGGTATTTCCTATACTCAGTTTTCCCGACATCAAATCATAAATTTTTAATCCGAGCGCATAGTACCATTTCTTCCACCACGAATAAACCGGTAAAACAAAGGGTTGAATATGGGTGAGATGCGGGGCATTTTCCAACAACAACCCTCTTTCCCGTAAAGCCTCCATCACCAATTTAAGATTGCCCTGAGCGAGATACCGCACGCCGCCATGCACAAGTTTGGTAGAGCGGCTTGATGTAGCCTTGGCAAAATCAAATTTCTCCAATAGTAGTGTTTTATACCCCCTGGAGGAAGCGTCTACTGCTGCGCCTAAACCCGTTGCTCCTCCGCCAATTATTATTATATCCCACTCTGCCTCCGTATCTATTCTTTCCAGCAATTTATTCCTTTGCATAATGTTGTCCATTACTATCCCCTTGTCTTTTAAAAGTAATTATCCCTGTGTCTGTCTGTGACCTTATTTCCCTTCCGACCATACTTCAGCAGTATGTACCGCTCTTTTCCATCCATCTGCTAATCGCTTCCTGTCTTCTTCGCTTAATACCGGTTCAAATACCCGGTCTACCTTCCACTGATTTTGTATTTCCTCCATACTTCCCCAATAACCTGTTGCCAGCCCTGCCAAATATGCTGCTCCCAATGCCGTTGTTTCTACGATTTTAGGTCGTACTACATGAGTATTAAGCATGTCGCTCTGAAATTGCATCAACAAATTATTTGCCGTTGCCCCTCCATCCACCCGCAATTCTTTAATAGCTATAGCCGAATCGGCTTCCATAGCCTTTAGCACATCCATGGTTTGATAGGCGATACTTTCTAAGGCAGCTCGCGATATATGGGCCGAGGTGGTGCCCCGTGTCATTCCTACAATCGTACCTCTTGCATGCTGGTTCCAGTATGGAGCGCCAAGCCCGGCAAATGCCGGAACAACATACACGCCTTCCGTATCGGTCACTCTAAGAGCCAGCGCTTCCACCTCTGCTGCAGACTTAATAAAATTTAAACCATCACGCAACCATTGTACTACAGCTCCTGCAATAAATACACTTCCCTCAAGCGCATAATGAGTGATCCCATTTACTTTCCAGGCTACCGTTGTCAACAGGTTATTTTCGGAAGGCACCGCTTTCTCTCCGGTATTCATTAACATAAAACACCCGGTACCATAGGTGTTCTTAACCATCCCGGGCTTTGTACACATCTGACCGAAAAGCGCCGACTGCTGATCGCCAGCCACACCGGCAATAGGAATATTATGGGCGGTTAAAATATTTTGCGTTTCCCCATAAATTTCGCTGCTGCTTCTTACCTGTGGCAGCATGTTGCCCGGAATGTCAAAAATTTTTTCTAACTCGCCATCCCACATTAATGTGTGAATATTTAATAACATCGTTCGCGAGGCATTGGATACATCTGTAACATGCACCTTCCCCCTGGTTAGATTCCAGATCAGCCAGGAGTCAATGGTACCAAAACAAAGTTCTCCCCGTTCAGCCTTCTCTCTTGCACCTTCAACGTGATCCAGAATCCATTTCACTTTAGTGGCAGAAAAATAGGCATCGAGGATTAGCCCTGTTTTGTCTTTAATCAATTTGTCGGCGCCCTGTGCCTTTAGTTCATCACAGAAAGCGGCTGTACGCCTGTCCTGCCAGACAATAGCATTATATACCGGCCTGCCGGTTGCTCTTTCCCATACTACCGTAGTTTCTCTTTGATTGGTGATACCAATAGCAGCAATATTTTCAGTGCTGAGACCGGCTTTACTTATCGCCTCAGCCGCAACACCTAACTGAGTGCTCCATATCTCTCCCGGATCGTGCTCCACCCAGCCAGGTTGAGGAAATATCTGTCTGAATTCCTTTTGTGCCACTGCAATAGCAGAGCCACTATGATCAAATATAATGGCTCTTGAGCTGGTGGTACCCTGATCTAATGCAAGAATATATTTTGACATAGAAAAAACTTTGGGTTTGAAGTTAAAGAAAAACAATTGAACTAATTTGAGAGGATTGGTGCTGTCCTTAAATGGACGCGTCTTTACTGGTTGGCCACAAATTTTGAATTAATTTTGTATTATGACAATTTTTTCTAAAATTATAGCAGGCGAAATCCCTTCTTTCAAGATTGCCGAAAACGAAAAATGTTTTGCTTTTCTTGACATTTTTCCTTTGGTAAAGGGACATACTTTGGTGATTCCCAAACTGGAGATTGACAACCTGTTTGATCTTCCCAAAGACTACCTGAGTGAGATATTAATATTTGCTCAGCCTATTGCCAAGGCGATTGAAAAATCCTTCCCATGTAACCGCTGTGGCATCAGCGTTGTGGGACTGGAAGTGCCACATGCGCATGTACATCTTATCCCTATTAACACCATGGATGATCTCAATTTTACCAGAGGCAAATTAACCCTCTCCCAAAACGAGTTGAAGGAAACTCAGGAAAAGATTCTCTCGAACCTGATTACCAGCTAAGAAAAGAAAGCATTCTTGTTGTTTTGTGATACCACAGATTTCCCTGATCCACGATTATCGGTTTCGAATCCGATCGGGATTATTCACTGCAAAATGCTCCCAGGAAACTTTCACTTTTTTTCGTGTACCGGTTGGCTCTCCCTTTGTGGGAGAAGTCATTTGAAACTGATGACAGACAGCTACCGCCAGGGCATCCGATGCATCAAAAAAAGCGGGAGAAACATCGGTTATCTTAGTAATCCTTTGCAACATTTTCCACACCTGCTCCTTATCTGCATTACCGTTTCCGGTAATAGATTGCTTTACTTTTCGTGGCGAATATTCGGTTACAGGAATTCCAGCCTGCATTGCGGCTGCAATGGCAACACCCTGTGCTCTTCCCAGCTTAAGCATACTCTGCACATTCTTACCATAAAACGGAGCTTCTATTGCAAAATGCATGGGACGAAAGGTAGTAATTACGTTAACTATCTTTTGTTGAATAATATGCAGTCTTTCATAATGATCTTTTTGAGCCGGGAGTTTAAGAACGCCCATATCCAATAATTGAATATCTCTGTCGTTTACACTAATAACTCCGAAACCCATGATCAGGGTGCCGGGATCTATACCTAAAATAATCTGGCTTTCGTTTTGCAAAATGAACTGCTTAAGATGATTATTCAAAACAAAAATATTAAAATATTCTTCAACCGGGTAATAGGTCCGGCGCTATTTATATGGCTGACCTATTCAATATACCAGGAAATCATTAACCAGCCCAATCTTCAACTGTCGCTGCTGCAAATTAAAAGTTCGGTATTAGGATCCGATGTCTGGAAAGTGGGGTGCATCCTCCTTCTCACGATTCTGAATTGGATTTTAGAAGCCACTAAATGGAAAATCCTGGTAGCATCTGTAGAATCCATCTCTCTGCTACGATCGCTGAAAGCCGTTATGGCAGGAATAGCTTTCGGAATGGGTACCCCCAACCGGATCGGAGAGTTCGGCGGAAGGGCTTTTTATATGAGTCATGGAAAAAGGATGGAGGCGCTCTCTCTCACCATGGTTGGAAGCCTAAGCCAATTATTGACCACCCTGTTCTTTGGGCTTATAGGCGCATTCATAATTCCTTTCAGGTTCCCCGGATGGTCAGTGGGGACGTTATTCGGAATTGGGCTGATGACCCTGTTTTTTTACTGTATTTATTTTCGTTTAGGGTGGATCGTTAGCATAACCAAAGCCCTTAAACTTCCGGAGAAATTTATCCGCCCCTGGATGGTTTTAGGGACGATGAATGTTACAATTTTGTTAAGAGTGCTGTCTCTTTCAATGATTCGGTACCTTATTTTTCTGTCTCAATTTATATTGCTGCTTGAGGTAATGCAGGTGAATGCTGGTTGGTGGAACGGGTTCTGGCTGGTAAGCATATTATATCTTATATTAGCCCTTGTGCCAACCATGGCCATGCTGGAATTGGGGATACGCGGAAAAGCGGGAATTTTGTTATTTCAGACAGTCAGCAGCAACACCGTGGGCATTTATGCGGCCTCCGTTGGCATTTGGATGGTCAATCTGGCTATTCCTGCGCTGATTGGAAGTTGGGTTGTTCTAAGATATAAGTTTTTTAACGCAAAGGAATGAAGCGAAAAATATTGAGCACGCTCGTGATGATTTTAATTGTTGTTCGGCTGAATGCCGATAACGATTTCTGTGGAATAGACAACAGTAGCTTTTCGTCCGGAGAGAGGATCACGCTGAAAGTATTCTATAATGTTATCGGTTTATATGTTGACGCCGGAACCGCATCCTTTAATGTACAGTTGGAAAATTACAACGGTAAACCGGTATACCATGCTGTTGGAGAAGGCTGGTCCAGTTCTTCCTATGATTGGATATTTAAAGTGCGCGACCGGTATGAAACCTATATGGACACGGCAACGCTCAAACCCTATCGTTTTATTCGCAATGTGGAGGAAGGAAATTATAAAAAATATGAAAATGCAAGTTTTAATCATACGGCTAAAAGTGTGGTAACCACCACCGGTGTTTTCAAAACGCCGGATTGTGTTCAGGATATCATCAGCGCCGTGTATTATGCGCGTAATATTGATTTTTCCAAATACAAGCCCAATGACAAAATCAATTTAAGTGTTTTTCTGGACGATGAATTTCATAATATTTATATCCGTTATATCGGAAAAGAGGTAATCAAAACACGATACGGAAAATTCAGGGCTATTAAGTTTAAACCCTTCCTCATTAAAGGAACCGTATTTGAAGGCGGCGAAAAAATGACGGTTTGGGTAAGTGATGATCAAAACCGTCTTCCTTTACGTATTGAAAGTCCGATTGTGGTAGGTAATGTGAAAGCCGATATGATGGGCTACCGCAATTTGCGTTATCCGTTAACCTCAATGATTAAATTCCGGTAGCATACCTGCTCTGATAAACAGCAGAGAGACATCGAATTGCAGAACGGTTTTAAAATCAGATCCCCAATCTCTCCTACAAACTATCCAGTTTAAATGTCTCTTTCATTCTGATCCCCTTTTCGGTCATCTGCAGGGTACAACATTCATACATTGGATCGTGTTCAAAAAATAATACAAAATTATTCTGTATCGCCTCCTGCAGAAAGGCCTTCTTTTCCTGAAGAGTTGTCAGGGGAAACATATCATAAGACATTACATAAGGCATGGGAATGTGACCTACAGACGGTAAAAGATCTGCAACAAATACCAGAGTTCTTCCCTTATAACCATTGATTTGTGGCAACATCATGGCACGGGTATGACCATTGACAAAACGAATAGTTACATGTTCCGAGAAAGAAATATCTTCCTTTACATCAATAAATTTTAATTTTCCACTATCCTGAATAGGCTGAATATTTTCCTTCAGGAAAGAAGCCTTTTCCCGGTCATTGGGTTTTACTGCCCATTGCCAGTGCTGTTCATTACTCCAAAAGGTAGCATTCTTAAATGCCGGAGCCATTTTATTATTTTCTATTACGATAGCCCCTCCAACATGATCGAAATGTAAATGAGTAAGCAACACATCCGTAATGTCATTGCGATGAAATCCATGACGCGAAAGTGATTTATCCAGCGTATCCTCGCCATGTAAATAATAATGTCCAAAAAATTTTGCCTCCTGCTTGGAGCCAATACCGGTGTCTATCAGGATCAGCCGGTCTCCGTCTTTGATGAGCAAACTGCGCATAGCCCAGGTACATAAATTATTCTCGTCGGCAGGATTTACCTTATTCCAGATGCTCTTGGGCACCACTCCAAACATGGCGCCGCCATCCAACTTAAAAAAGCCTGTATTGATGGAATAAAGTTCCATAGTTCTTTATTAATGAATTTTGAAATGCGAATTTTAGTTTCAGACTCTGCTTACAACGGAAAAAATCTCCCAGCCAGAAATCTCCTAACCCAAAAGTATTTCAATCCAAAACCGGCTCCTCACCTCCCTCAATAATACCCATCTTTTTCATCAAAAAGGAGGCATTCTTATTCCGCGCCACTCCACGTCGCAATGTATAGTCAAAATGTAAGATACCGTCCCGAATGACACTTTCAAAACAATAATTACTCACTTTCCCGTTATAGGTGTTTTCAAGGGCAGAAAGTACCAAATCGTGAGATGCAAAAAGGGTAATGCAATTGTATTGAAGAAGCTTTTTGATAAACTGCTCTGAACCACTGGTTTTATCTCCGGAATTGGTACCCCGGAGGATTTCATCAATCAGCACCAGCGCCGGTTTTTGATTTTGTAAACGAAGAACAATCTGCTGCAACCGTTTCAATTCCGCCATAAAATACGAGGTCTGTTCATGCAGTGAATCAGATATACGGATGGAAGTCAGTATCTCCATAGGCGTAAAAGAAAATTTTTCCGCACATACTGGCGCTCCGCTTTGAGCGAGAATGAGATTAATGCCTACTGTTCTTAAAAAGGTAGTCTTGCCCGACATATTAGATCCGGTAATCAGCAATAACTCATTATTCTTACCTAATTCCAAATCATTACCAATGCGGTCGTCTTCCTTAATCAGCGGATGAGCCATTTGCCCGGCATTAATTATCGGCGTATCAAAACTAAGCAGTGTTGGGTATACAAACTGTGGGTGGTTGTAGGCAAAACCGGCAAGGGAATTCAGACTTTCAATTTTCCCAACAGTAAACAACCAGTCTTCAAATTGATTTTGATATTTTTCCTTCCATTGATCCAAGGCCAGAACACATTGAAGATCGTAAGCGATCAGCGTATTCAAAAAGAAATTCACGAGCAAATTTAACCGCTGGTCTAAAAAGGAAGTGATTTTAGCTAATTTATGAATCGCAAGGTGTGCACCGTAAACCTCCTGCTGCAATTGCTGCAATAGCAACGATGATCCTGCTTTAATCTCCGAAAAGTCTTTCAGGATAGATGCATATTGCTTTAAAATCTCCTGCTTTTTTCCAATGCGCAAATGCTGTGTCAAGATATATTTTGAATAGCGTACTGCTATTATCCAGGCAACACCGGCGCCTATAGCTATATAAAGAATGTTGCCGCTGGCGATATAATACAAAAAAGAAGAGATATTAAACACCGGCAAGAGCCATCGAAATCCCTGTAACCAAATGTTCTTATGCAGATTTCTCCCATCCTCAGCCCAGGCTGTCATACCTTTTACATCTCCCTCTTTATCCTTGTTCGGTAATCCACCAGCCGTAATCAACTGCCTTTTTTCAACTTGTTCTGCTAACACCTGAATCGCTTTCTGCCGTTGTTTTATTTTTTCTCCATCGGGATGCGCCTGCAGAAATAATGATGATAACTTCGAGTTTCCGTGAGATGTATTACAGCGATTAATCAAATGGAAGATAGAACCGGCGCCAAAAATATCAAGATCCTCAGCATAACTTTTATCCCTTAAGAATTCGCGTCCATCATGCATCTGATTAGGCTTTTGGTCGAGAATACCCAGTTCGTTTTCATTGACAAACAACAAATTCCCGTACAGCAACTTTTTCTCTTTCAGTTGCAGGGTATAAAATACCAGGAAAATAAAAACCGACAAAAATAACAAAGACAATAAGAGAAGCCAGGTGGAGTTCTGTTTGAAAAACAGAAAGCAGGAAAAACCAAACAGCAAAAATGACAGCAGTCGAAAAAAAGCCAATAACACAATCTTCTTCTGCAAAGACCTGATCATTTGCGTACAGAGCACTACCTTTTGCTCATAAAATGATCTTGCAGACATTTTCAGGACAAGGGATTATATGATGTCCAGCGATTTGGCAAAGAAGTACACCACAAAGGGAAGGGTAACGGTAATGAAGTTTCCTGCATACGCATATACCAGAAAAAAAACAACTACAGACAGCAAAAAAAGCAACCAGTAAAGCGCGCGGGATTTTTTATTGGCAGTATCCATATCAGATGATTAGTTTAGCGCAAATATAACGAGGATTTATTGTAAGCCATAGGACAATAGGAAAAATTATGCCCTAAAAGTATTTTTGTCTCATTACATTTACAATGATGGTTTAAAAGAGCGGTTTCGAAAAGACAATATTGATAGCATATGATTAAAATTCATTTTTTTATACGATATAATACGCATTTCGGAGAATCTTTATTGCTTTCGGGAAACATTCCTCAACTGGGTGATGAAAATCCTGCTATGGCAATAACCATGAACTACCTTAATGAAACCTATTGGAGTTATGATCTGGAATTAGATTCTTTTTCATCGGAATTACCCGAAACTATTCATTACTATTATCTTTTTAAGGATAAAAAAGGAAGGATAACGGAAGAATGGCGTGATGGGAAAATGATAGAACTAAGCAAAATAACCGCTGAGGACATTTACGTCATAGATGCCTGGAATTTTGCAGGGCAATTTGAAAACACTTACTTTACCGCCCCTTTTCAGGAAACATTATTACATGCGGCGAAATCAGAAGAAAAGCCTTTGCCTTACCGGGGTCATACCCATATTTTAAAGGTTAAAGCGCCGTTGCTTCAAAAAAATGAGACCCTCGGATTGTTAGGCAGTGGAGCTATTTTAGGCGAATGGGATATTCACAATCCGGTATGGATGAAAAAAGAAGACAACTGGTGGGTGGCAAAAATTAATCTCTCAGATGCTTCCTTTCCTATAGCCTATAAATACGTTGTCTATAATAGAAAAGACAAAACATTTATACGATATGAGGATGGCGACAATCGCCTCCTGACTCAGGATACAGGGAAGAAAAGAGCGACCCTGATACACGATGGGTTTGCACATTTTGCCCATACCTTTTGGCGTGGTGCAGGTGTGGTGATCCCGGTTTTTAGCCTTAGAAGTCAGAACAGCCTTGGTGCAGGAGAGTTTACGGATATAAAATTATTAGTAGACTGGGCTAAGAAAACAGGATTACAAATGATACAGCTCCTGCCTGTAAATGACACCACCGATACCGGCACCTGGAAGGATTCCTATCCGTATAATATCGTCTCGGCCTTTGCGCTGCACCCCATTTATTTGAATCTGGAGGAAGTAGCCCGGGAAGAAGATGCGGCCCTCATTAAAGGACTTCCCCGAAAAAGAAGACATCTGAATGAACGTAAAGAGCTTGACTATGAAGCGGTGATGGAATACAAATGGAAGATTATTGCACAATTGTACGAGGCACAGAAAAAGGATTTTTTTAAAAGCAAGGCCTTCAGGCGATTCCGGGAACATAACGATCATTGGCTGGCGCCGTATGCGGTATATTGCTTCCTTCGAGATACCTGCAAAACTACCCGGTTTGGGGAGTGGAAACAGTACAGCGTCTGCAATAAAACTGAAGTTGAAAAACTTACTGAAGACAACTATAAAGGGCCGGAAGAGACGGGTATCTATTATTTTGTACAATATCATTTGCATCAGCAACTCGAAGCCGCATCAGCGTATGCCCACGCAAAAGGTATCATCCTGAAAGGGGATCTTCCCATTGGCGTAAACCGGTTTTCATGCGACGTATGGATGGAGCCTGAATTGTTTCATCTCAACAGGCAGGCCGGAGCGCCTCCCGATGCTTTTGCTACTAAAGGCCAAAACTGGGGCTTCCCAACCTACAATTGGGATCGCATGAAAACGGACGGATACAACTGGTGGCAAAGACGGTTCAAACACATGAGCC
>CAZFGP010000061.1:0-23095 GCA_964518685.1 uncultured Terrimonas sp. | reverse complement strand
TCTTATTTCTCCGCAGAGTCCAGCTTACGCACAAATGGCTTGGCGTTGAGACTCTGCGAAGAACGGAGGAAGATTGATTTGACATGGTATTTCACAAGCAGGGAGCCTCCTTCTTAAACCGCTTCCGGCCATTCTCCTAATCCCTGTCTCAAAATAAGAGGAGTGCCTGCCGTACAATCTATAACTGTTGAAGGCGTCATTCCACCTATGCCTCCGTCTACCACCATATCTACCAATTTATTAAAATTGTCGTCAATGATCTCAGGGTCGGTGTATTCTTCCACCATTTCTCCGGGCAACGTGGTGCTTAAAATGGGATGCCCAAGTTCCTGCACGATCATTCTCGCAATCTTGTTATCCGGTATCCTAAGCCCTACTGTATTTTTCCTGCTCTTTAGTATTTTCGGCACTTCTTTGCTGGAGGGTAAAATAAAAGTATAAGGGCCGGGAAGATAGGTTTTTAATAACCGATATAATGGAGTATCAATACTTTTGGTGTAAGAGCTCAGATCACTCAGATCATGGCACACAAAAGAAAAGTTAGCTTTATGAGGATCTATCTGTTTGATGCGTGCGATCCGTTCAATGGCTTTCTGTTGAAAGATATCGCAGCCTAATCCATAAATGGTATCCGTAGGATATACGATAACTCCCCCTTCTTTTAAGCATTCAACAATGGTCTTGATTTGTCGTGGTTGAGGATCAACAGGATGGACGTGCAGGAGCATATAACAAATATTTTTTCAAAAGTACAAACAGTCTTGCTAAGTGTGTCATCCTGCTTGATCTGCAAAACGCCCGGATGCCTAAAGGATAGTCTTATCCCCACACTTTGGTACCTTCACTACAGTTGGCGCAGATGTCAATATTTTTGCGTCCTGTCATTAACCGGCTTCGAAATCTCTTGTAATTATTATTATACCAAATTTCTTTGAACGATTGTTTGTTTAGATTGCCTAACCGATGTAAGGCATCTTTGTCGAAACAACAGGGCACAATCATGCCATCCCAGGTAATCACATTGGCGTGCCAGAGTTTCCAGCAATGGTTATGCAGTTTATTCTTCACTTTATAAATTCCAGCAGCGTCTCTTTTATAACGACTGAACTTTTCATTTACCGGAATCAACTGATTGGGATCATTCAGGTAATCGTAAACCTGAGCCGTTTTAAACCATATATCATTCACGCCCACTTCTTTAGCCAGTTGTTTAACCTCCTCTATCTGATGTTCATTGGGTTTAACTACCAAAAACTGAAAAATTACGAAAGGCGTATTGCTTTTCAGTTCCTTTTTCCATTTCACTATATTTTTGGCGCCGGCTATCACCTTATCCAGTTTGCCGCCCCGCCGGTATTGCTGATACACTTCCTGGGTAGTGCCATCTATGGAAATGATCAGTCTGTCTAAACCACTTTCGACAGTTTTTCGTGCGTTAGCATCGTTTAGATAATGTGCATTGGTGGAGGTGGCGGTATAAATCCTCTTATCTGCAGCATATCGCACCATGTCCAGGAAGGCCGTATTCAGATAAGGTTCTCCCTGAAAATAAAAGATAAGATACAAAAGTTCTTTATGAATTTCATCTATGGTTCTTGAGAAGAAATCTTTTTTAAGCATGCCAGTTGGCCTTGTAAAACTTCTTTGTCCGCTGGGGCATTCCGGACAGCGAAGGTTACAGGAAGTAGTAGGTTCAAAAGAAACAGAGATGGGATAACCCCACTGAATGGGTTTCTTAAACCAGCGACTCACATAATAACTGCTCAATACCTTAGTGGCGTTCCAGGCACGACGCGGGGTGAATTTGAATAATAAATTCAGGTTATCATGAATATGGAAACCGGGCATGGCAGCAAAGGTAACCACTATTGACTTTAATCTGATTTTTTGTATAACCCCGACAGAACGAAACGTTGCCTACTCTGGTTTTGTTTACCTTTGCTGTTTGTTATAATATCCCGAATATGCAATGGTATTGTGAATCCTTAACGGAATATAAAAGATTAAAGACCAGAGAAGTAAATATAGGAGGGTTGTTAATAGGCAATTTCCATTCCATCCGGCTGCAAACCATGACTACTACCGATACTATGAATACACTTGCTACCGTGGAGCAGACTATTCGTTGTATTGAGGCTGGCGCAGAAATGGTTCGTATAACAGCTCCGGGAAAGAAAGACGCTGAAAATCTTCTGAATATTAAAAACGAATTGCGAAAAAGAGGCTATACAACCCCTTTAATAGCAGATATCCATTTCACGCCTAATGCTGCCGAAATTGCGGCCCGCATAGTTGAAAAGGTAAGGATCAATCCCGGAAACTATATTGATAAAAAGAAGTTTGAACATATTGAATACACTAATTTGGAGTATGATGCCGAGATTGAAAGAATCAGACAGCGCTTTACACCGCTGTTAAAAATCTGTAAAGAATATGGAACAGCAATGCGTATTGGCACTAATCATGGTTCCTTAAGCGACCGCATCATGAGCCGGTATGGCGATACGCCTATGGGTATGGTAGAGAGCGCCATGGAATTTTTAAGAATCGCAAGAGATGAAGACTATCATAGTATTGTATTGAGTATGAAGGCTAGTAACCCTCTGGTGATGGTTCAGGCCTGCCGCCTGCTGATTCACAAAATGGACGAGGAGTTTGGTGAGTGTTATCCGCTTCATTTGGGAGTTACTGAGGCGGGCGATGGGGAAGATGGGAGGATCAAATCGGCGATCGGCATAGGCACTCTGTTAGAGGACGGTATTGGAGACACAATTCGTGTGTCTCTTACAGAAGATCCTGAATTTGAAATTCCCGTATGCAGAGATATTGTTAAGCGATATACGGGTTCCACGATGTCAGATAAAATGGCTGCAATCCCCAAGGTGTCGGAAAAGTTGCCCTATTCTCCTTTCGGATACCAACGTCGCCGGACCATTGAAGCAGACCGGATAGGCGGGCGCAGAGTACCGGTAGTGGTGGCTGATTTAACAAAGACCGGGGGAGCGATTACTCCTCGTACTTTGCATCAGGCGGGGTACACTTTTAATGCAGTGACCAGGAAATGGAATATTGCAGATCAGGCAGCAGATTATATTTTGCTGGATGAGGAAATATTATCGCTTGAACTTCCGGGAGATCTGAAAGTTATAATACCGGCAGAAAAATGGCGCCCTTCCTTAGAGGCAAAAAAATATTATCCCATTTTTTCATTTGAAGATTATCTGAAAACGGATAGTAGAGAAAAAAGTGAGATAATGAATGTGGTTGTGCTGGATTGTTTTGATGAGCAAAACATATTTGATGAAGGCAGGCTGCAACAAATAAAAATAGACCCTACTGTAGTGTTAGCCTTAAGAAGTGCAAACAAAAATGCTATGCAATCGGTAAGGCGAATGTTAATTGTGTTGCAGGAAAATGAAGTGCTTACTCCTGTTTTGCTGATAACAGAAAGTAATTGGCAAACTCCCGATGAGCATCTTATTCATTTTGCCACCGAAACGGGCGCATTATTTTTAGAAGGTTTTGGAGATGGGATATTGTTGAAATTGACTGAAAAAAGTCATGCTCTGCTTTCTGCCGGTAACCAGTTATTGAATACCAGCGGCAGGAACTATGTACACAATAAAACGCCGGAGCAGTTTCTCAATAGTTCGGCTTTTACCATTTTGCAGGCTACCCGTACCCGTATATCAAAAACGGAATATATTTCCTGTCCTTCCTGTGGCAGAACCCTGTTTGATCTTCAGGAAACAACCGCAAAAATCCGGGCAGCTACCAGCCATCTTAAAGGCGTAAAAATAGCGGTTATGGGCTGTATCGTAAATGGTCCGGGCGAAATGGCCGATGCTGATTTTGGTTATGTAGGCAGTGGTCATGGAAAAATAACACTTTATAAGGGAAAAGAGGTTGTAAAGCGGGCCATAGACAGCAGTATAGCCGTTGAGGCGTTGATAGATTTATTAAAGGAAAGTGAAGTCTGGATTGAACCCTGATCCATCTGCTGCGTTTTATTTTTGATTCATATTGTCATGTCAACAAAAGATTTCCGGAAGGAAGTTTTTTTTATACCGGATCTTTGGTCATAGAGATTGATACCCATAAGACATTGCGGTCAAAAGTTTGTTACCCGGTGTATATTTGTTGTACAGGATTATTTTTACTCCATGAGCACGATCAGAAAGCAAAGCATTGTTTCATCGCTGGTAATATATTTAGGATTTGCCATTGGAATGGTTAATGTGTATTTCTTTACTAAGGAAGGGCTTTTCACTACCGAGCAATATGGACTTACACAGATATTTGTTGCTATCTCCACTATGATGCAGGCACTTGCCACTATTGGGATGCCTTCCTTTATTTTTAAGTTCTACCCGTATTATAATCATCATCTGCCCGATCGTAAAAATGATTTGCTTTCATTGTCATTGGTTGTAGGGTTGATTGGTTTTGTACTGGTATCAGTTTGCGGTTGGCTATTTAAGGATCTGGTAATCCGAAAATATAGTGCCAACGCCCCGCAATTGGTTAACTATTATTTCTGGATATTTCCCATGGGATTGGGGTTGACGGTATATAACATTTTGGAGGCCTATACACAAAGTATCCGAAAGCCGGTGCTTACTAATTTTATGCGGGAGGTACAGTGGCGGCTTTGGGCTACTCTATTGATTGTTTTGTATGTATTTGATGTTATAACCGATTTTGGTTTATTTCTAAAACTATATGTCTTTGGTTTTCCCCTGATCGTCGTGGGTTTGATTGTTTATCTTGCATCGAAGGGTAAATTTCACCTTCATTTCTCATTAAGTAAGGTAACCCGAAGGTTTTCAAAGAAGATCGTTTCCTTTTGTTTATTTGTGTATTCGGGGATGCTGGTTTTTACACTTTCCGGTGTTTTTGACACAATAGTTATAGCCTCCGTATTGGAAAACGGATTGGAGAAAGCAGCGATTTTTACACTTGCACAAACCCTTACGGGTGTTATTCAGGCTCCCCAGAGAGGAGTAGTTGCCGCTTCAATTGCGCATCTTTCTCAGGCTTGGAAAGATAAGGACATGAGTGTTTTGCAGAAGATCTATCAACGCTCATCAATCAATCTGCTATTATTTGCAGCAGGGATATTTGCTTTAATTGCATTGAATTATACAGAAGCAATCTATACGCTTAAACTTAAACCGGAATATGCTTTGGGATTCAGTGCGTTTTTGTTCATGGGATTAACCAAGGTCATTGATTTGGGAACGGGCCTTAATGCACAGATTATTGCCACATCAAACTATTGGAAATTTTCGTTAATAAGCGGTGTTATTCTCCTGATACTGATGTTGCCGTTAACCTACATTTTAGCAAAACAATATGGTATTATCGGGCCGGCAATTGCCACCCTGGTTTCCGTTTCTATGTACAATTTGATACGGCTGACTTTTCTGTACCGCAAATTTAAACTACAGCCTTTTACCATGGCATCTCTGTATGTAGCAATAATTGCAGGTGGCGTATACCTAATCTGCTATTTTGCATTTCGCAACCTGCACGGCTTTGCGGGAATGTGCTTTCGCAGTATGTTGTTTATCCTGCTTTATGGCGGAAGTGCGATGTATTTTAAATTGTCTCCCGATTTGCATCCAGTTTGGAAAAGCATAAAGAAGAGAATAGCCCGGTAATATCACCATCTGCTGTGCAGGGGCTTACAGAATACTCTTCATCACACTTTCTATCATTCGGGCTTTACCCAGGGTATAATAGTGAAGTACCGGTACTCCTGCCTTCTTCAGTTCAAGGGATTGTTGTTTCAGCCATTCTACTCCCACCAGTTCCACATCTGCGTCAGTCTTACATTTTAAAATTTCGGCGCTCAGATCTGCCGGAATGTCCACATGAAAAGTACGGGGGATCATGGTAAGTTGTTTTACCGAGGAAATGGGTTTCAATCCGGGAATAATCGGAACCTGAATGCCATTATTCCGACAGTTTTTTACAAAGTCAAAATATTTCTGATTGTCAAAGAACATTTGAGTTACAACATAATCTGCGCCGGCCTCTACTTTTGCCTTTAAATAATTCATGTCGGTAGAAGCATTAGGCGATTCATAGTGTTTCTCCGGATACCCTGCTACGCCAATGCAGAAGCTGGTTCGAAAACCGTTACGGATATTTTCTTCGAGATAGATTCCATTATTCAGGTTCACCGTTTGTTTCAAAAGCTCAATTGCATGATGATGTCCTTCTGGTTCAGGCTCAAAAACGGTCTCATTCTTTGCTGCGTCACCCCGTAAAACTAAAACGTTATCTATGCCTAAAAAGTAGAGATCAATCAGGGCATCTTCTGTCTCGCGAATGGTAAAGCCACCGCAAATGAGATGTGGTACCGCATCTACTTTATAATGGTTCATAATGGCAGCACAGATACCCACCGTTCCCGGACGTTTTCTTACTTCTACTTTTTCAAAACTGCTGTCGGCTCTTTTTCTGAAAATGTGTTCTGCCCTGTGATAGGTTACATTAATAAAAGAAGGTTTGAATTCCATTAACGGGTCAAGATGCTCATAAATAGAATTAATGGTTTTACCCTTCAGAGGAGGTAATATTTCAAAAGAAATTAAAGTGTTCTTTGCCTGCTGCAAATGTTCAGTAACTTTCATTGGAAAATCTTCTTGTATTAAATTGTGCCCTTTTTCAGACCAAGTCAGGATAATCTGCAAAAATAGAGTAAAGCAGCCATTTGGGAAACAATAGAAAAAACGATTCTTTTACCGCGATCCTGTACTTTTGCTGAAATGTTGGCGATTTGAGTATCACTATCCATACCAGCAACTTAGTTAAGAGATATGGCAGCCGTACGGTAGTAAATCAGGTTTCGATAGACGTTAAACAGGGAGAAATTGTGGGTTTGCTGGGCCCCAACGGGGCTGGGAAAACCACCACTTTTTATATGGTGGTTGGATTGATTAAACCCGATGATGGGGAGGTCTTTTTACAGGATGCGAATATCACCCGGCTTCCGATGTATAAAAGGGCACAGATGGGGATAGGTTATCTGCCCCAGGAAGCTTCTGTTTTTCGTAAACTCAGTGTGGAAGACAATATCGCTGCGGTGCTGGAAGTAACGAAACTTAGCAAAGCCGAGCAGCGGCAGAAGTTAGAGGATCTGCTGGATGAGTTTCACCTGCACCATGTGCGCAAAAACAACGGTGATTCTTTAAGCGGTGGAGAACGCCGCAGAACCGAAATTGCGCGCGCCCTTGCCGTTGATCCCAAGTTTATTTTATTAGATGAGCCTTTCGCCGGGGTTGATCCCATAGCCGTCGAGGACATTCAATCGGTGGTAGCCCGTTTGAAATATAAAAATATCGGCATTCTGATCACCGACCATAATGTAAATGAAACGCTTTCAATATGCGACCGGGCTTACCTGTTGATAGACGGGAAGATTTTTAAGCATGGCACAGCCGAAGAACTTGCAGAAGACGATCAGGTAAGACGCCTTTATCTGGGTAGAAATTTTGAATTAAAACGCAAAGACTATCTGCACGAAGAAGCTTTAAAAGCGATGAGTGAACATCCTGCCGGGTGTGCGGATAAGGGATAGAAAATTTCTGAAAGAGTCCGTTATTACGTTTAAATTTTATGTTGGCTATTTTCAAGCTTGCTCCTCCTTTTCCCGCATCCCCGGTTCGTTGGTCTTTTTGCTTTTACCGGTTTGGTCGTATGCTAATTTTACTAAATCGGACATATTCTTATTTTATATCTAAAAGTTTATTTAACTATTTTTCCTTCTCAGAACCACCGCCCAGATTATACTCGTACTAATCTCATGAGCGGCTCAAAAGAGTATAAAGCGGCTCGTCTACCGGCAGCCTCTTCTCTCTGTACCAAATATCCGCGCTCAACTAATTTTCTTATAATCAATACTGCTGTTGCATTGGGTATTTTTGTGGTACTCACAAATTTATTGTTTCTGAAAACCGGATAAGTAAAAATAAAATCTACGATTTCCATATTCCATTTTGAAGACAAAATATCCGAGAATTCTGTCTTTGTATTTTCATACAAATTTTTAATACTTTCTGCTATTTGAAGATTTTGTATCGCCTGACTTTCTACCGCCATGAGAAAAAAGCGAATCCATTCCTCCCAATTGTTGGTTTCAGATACCTGACGCATCTGTTCTATATACTCATCTTTATTTTCTTCAAAGTATCCGCTAATGTAAAAATGCGGTTGGGAAAGTATTTTTTCTCTCCATAAATTCAGGGTAATAAGCATTCTGCCTATTCTGCCGTTACCATCTTTAAACGGATGCAATGCTTCAAACTCGAGGTGCATAATTGCCGTTTTGATAAGCGGTGGCATATCACTCGTATTTAGAAAATCGAATAACTTCTCTAAACCTTCATTCAGTTTTTCGGGGCTTACCGGAATAAATTGAATTTCTTTTTTTCGCTTATCTGCCAGGTAATTTTGCTCTTTTTTAAATTCACCAGGTGATTTATTGGCGCCTCGTCCTAAATACAATAGTTGCTGGTGCATTTGCCTGATGAAATTTATAGAAAAATTATAACCACTCTCCAAAGCCTCCTGTGCATTTTTTAGGGCTCTTTGGTATAATATGGTTTCTATAACATCAGCCTTTACCGATGTATTTTTAATGCCGTTATTATCTGCTTCATATTGAAGTATTTCATCCATTGTGCTAATGGTGCCTTCAATTCTTGATGAAATTACCGCTTCCTGATTACGCAATGGCGCCAACAAAATTTCTGTGTTGCGCAGGTTTTTCAGCATTTGGTCAAACCGGGCCAAAGCATCGGTGGCTTTTACCAATTCCTGAATAAACAATTCATAATCAATCTTTTGAGGTGGAAATTGCCCGTAATGATAACGAACTGCTTTATTCAAATTGTATTCCATGTTACTTTGTTGATAACAAAAATATATAAAACCTTAACTACTAACCTTGTCGATTACAAAAGACAATGAAATATTAACACCTAATAATGTTGATTACAATTCCTGAAAGCTATTCCGTTTGTTTACAACAAATAGGCGAATTTTGTATTCGAAAGGAGTTGATTATAAACTTTGGCATCAAAACGGCTTGTTTCTATAAATGTGGGTAATTGTGTAATCAACCACTTCAGTCCTTACTTTTTGTCTTTCTCACCTTCTTCTCCTTCGCAAACAGTGTCCTTCCTACCGTCTCCTCATATTGTCTGCACCATTGGCTGTATCTGATTTTTTTTATTTACTATGATTTTTGATTGGGTTGATTGAATTTTGAATTGATGAGCCGTTTAAATTCCGAACTTTTTGCTCCAAAATTCATCAGTAATCCAACTTCCAGATTATAAGCTTCTAAATAATTAATAGCCTGAGCTAAATGTACATCTTCAGGTTTAGTAAGAGCTTATATTTCCACAGAAACCACACCATCTACCAAAAAATCTCCTTCGCAAAAATAACTTTCTCATTTATTGTAAAAGTTTTATTTTGCCATACACAAATGGGAATATTAAGCGCCACCATATCACAATTGGCCCGAATGCGTTATTGGAGGATTGAGGCATGGACGGAACATCCTCTTGCTTCACAATGGGAAGTGATGCAAAACCTGATAACCTCAGCCCGAAATACAGAATTCGGACGACAACATGGTTTTTCCTCTATTTCTTCTATTGGCGAATTTAAAAAAGCGGTGCCGGTACGCGAATATAATGATCTGAAGCCCTATATAGATCGAATGATGAAGGGAGAAGACAATATATTGTGGAATTCACCTGTCCGTTGGTTTGCCAAAAGCAGTGGTACCACCAGTGCCAAAAGCAAGTTCATCCCGGTCAGTGAGGAGAGTCTCAAAGAATGTCATTATAAAGGAGCCAAAGACACTCTCACTATGTATTATAACTTTAATCCCGATTCGGATTTGTTAACCGGAAAGGGATTGGTTATTGGTGGCAGCCACACGATCAGCAGTTTAAATGAGGAAATTCACTTTGGCGACTTAAGCGCAGTATTGTTGCAAAATTCTCCTTTATGGGGACAATGGGTACGTACCCCCGACCTCACTATTGCATTAATGGATGAATGGGAGAGTAAAATTGAAAAACTTGCTGAAACAACAATTAAAGAAAATGTTACTTCCATTTCAGGGGTGCCCACCTGGACGCTGGTACTTTTTAAAAGGATATTGGAAATAACAGGAAAAAAGAATATCTCAGAAGTGTGGCCATCGCTGGAGTTATATATTCACGGAGGGGTGTCATTTACCCCCTACCGCGAACAGTTCAAAAAAATGGTGGGCAGCGATATTTATTACCTGGACACTTATAATGCCAGCGAAGGATTTTTTGCAGCTCAGGATAAGCCGGGAGAAGAGGGGATGTTGCTTTTCCTGGACCACGGTATTTTCATGGAGTTTATGCCGGTGGAAGAATATGGCAAGGACGATCCCCGAACTATTGGCTTAAAAGAAGTGGAGACAGGCAAAAATTATGCGCTGGTAATCAGTACAAATGGGGGATTGTGGAGATATTTATTGGGTGATACCATCCAGTTTACGGCATTAAAACCTTTTCGGATTAAAGTCACCGGAAGGCTGAAGCATTATATTAATGCCTTTGGGGAAGAGGTGATAGTGGACAATGCAGATAAAGCTATTTCGGTAGCCTGTGAAAGGACGGGCGCAGTGGTGAACGACTATACGGCCGCGCCCGTATATTTTAGTGAAAACGGGAACGGTGCACATGAATGGCTCGTGGAATTTGAAAAAGAACCCCGAAACCTGGATCATTTTACCACAGAATTAGACAAGGCGCTGCAAAATATCAATAGTGATTATGAAGCAAAACGCTATAAAAATATTGCACTTCATCTGCCCGTGCTGCACAGAATGCCGAAAGGTTTGTTTAACAACTGGCTGAAAAGTAAAGGTAAATTAGGCGGACAGCATAAAGTGCCCCGATTAAGTAATGAACGTACACTGGTGGAAGAGATTCTGCAATTCAGGGTATAGTGGTTGTATTCGCCTTTTACAGATTTAACATTCTTTCTGTTATCTTGCAGCAATAATGCAGCAAAATTTATGAAATTACTCAACAATAAAGTGGCTATTGTAACCGGTGCAGCCCGGGGAATCGGAGAAGCGATTGCCCAAAAACTTGCCGCCAACGGGGCTCATGTTGCCTTTACTTATGTTAGTGACAGCAGCGCGGAAAAAGCTGATGCATTAGAGGAAAAACTTCAGGCATTAGGAATACATGCAAAAGCCTATCAGAGTAATGCAGGCGATTTTGCCCAAAGCGAAGCATTGGTAAATGAAGTGCTCAAAACCTTCGGAGCCATTGATATTTGCGTGAATAATGCTGGAATTTCGAAAGACAATCTGCTCCTGCGCATGTCTGCCGATCAGTGGGATGATGTTATAAACACCAATCTCAGGAGTGTTTTCAATATGACCAAACAGGTAATCCGGCCCATGATGAAAGCCAAAAATGGAAGCATTATCAATATGAGTTCTATCATCGGTATTACAGGCAATGCCGGACAAAGCAGTTATGCAGCCAGCAAAGCAGGTATCCTTGGATTCACCAAAAGTATCGCTAAAGAAATGGGAAGCCGCAATATCCGGTGTAATGCCATCGCCCCCGGCTTCATTGAAACAGATATGACCGGTTATCTAAAAGAGGGAGATGCCGCTGAAAAATATAAGAGTAGTATTCCCCTTGGCAGATTCGGAACCGGAGAAGATATTGCTGATGTAGCTTTATTTCTTGCCAGCGACTGGAGCCGGTATATTACCGGACAGGTAATCAGTGTTTGTGGCGGATTGAATACTTAATAGGAAAGTTGTTCATCACATTAGAACTCCCGTCCGGAAATAAATGAAAAGAACCTGCGACTCATTCCCAAATTATTGATTTTCAGATTTAAACGCTTTGTCTGCGACTAACTGGCAGCGGGTTCATTTTCAGATTTTTACAGCGCTATAAAACCTATCTTTGCTGCCGTTATTAAAAAAAGACAAGATGATTATAAAACAAATGGCAATGGGGTTGGCTTTAGTATCCATTAGCTTACTCTTCATTAACCCTATCCCCGGCAAAAATATTTCCGTTGATTTCGCAACGATAAACAACCGGACCTCTTCTGATACCATACATTACCCTGACGAAAAACATTTTAAGAATATTCAGCAGTTGACTTTTGGCGGCGATAATGCAGAGGCTTACTGGAGTTTTGATGGTAAGTATCTTGTCTTTCAGCGTACCAATCCGAAAGAGGGAATAGACTGTGATCAGATTTTCATTGGAAAAGTGCCGCAGCGCCCCGGTGAAAAATTTGAATACAAAATGGTAAGTACCGGTAAAGGTAGAACCACCTGTGCCTTCTTCACCAAAGATGGAAAACATATTATTTATGCCTCCACCCATTTAGCCGGTGACGAATGTCCGCCGGTGCCTGACAGAAAAAAGTATGGCAACAAATACATCTGGCCTTTGTACGACAGTTATGATATTTTTATGGCCGATCTGGATGGCAATATTGTAAAACAACTCACTCATTCCAAAGGATATGATGCCGAAGCCACACTTTCCCCCGATGGCAAAAAAATGATCTATACCAGTGATAAAGATGGTGATCTGGAATTGTATATTATGGACCTGAAATCGGGAAAAGAAAAAAGGATTACCCATACCTTAGGTTATGATGGCGGAGCATGGTTCAGCCCTGACGGTAAAAAAATCATCTGGCGCGCTTCCCGCCCCAAAGCAGAAGAAGAAAAAAAGGAATATAAAGATCTGCTTGCAGAAGGGCTGGTTGCACCTACTAATATGGAAGTGTGGGTGGCAAATGCCGATGGCAGTAACGCCCGGCAGATTACCGATTTCGGGCAGGCTAACTGGGCGCCCAATTTTATGCCTGATAGCAAACGGATTATTTTTGCTTCCAACCATGAATACAAGAGAGGCTTTCCCTTCAACCTGTACACTATTAATGGAGATGGGGGCAATCTGCAAAAAATAAGCCGCGATAAAGGCTTCGATGCTTTTCCTATGTTTTCTCCTGATGGAAAGAAGATTGCCTTTAGCAGCAATCGTAATAACGGCGGTACCAGAGACACCAACGTTTTTATAGCAGACTGGGTAGAATAGGGTACCGAATTCCTGATTTGTCCAGATACGTCCAAGGTTTATAAAACTTTAGCTGCTGTCAGCGTTACACCCCGCTGTGCCGCTGTGCGGAGCGTCCTCGCTCCGCACCTTCACTCCACACCATCCTTTTATTGCCTCCTGGCGATAACCTTATCCCCGATAACCAGAGCTCCATAATGGTAGTTTCTTTTATATAAAATAACTAAATATATTAGTAAATACTAAGTACATTAGTTATTATTCGTACTCTTGTAGTAGGTATGTATCTCAATTGCAAGACTTATTTCAGTTTCAAGTACGGCACTTTTGCCACCAAAGAGCTGGTAGACAAGGCTGTGGATATGGGCGCTACAAGTCTGGCGCTTACCAATATCAATGCCACCTGCGATATCTGGGATTTTGTACAATATTGCAAACAAGCCGGTATTAAACCGATCTCCGGAGCGGAAATACGAAACGGAGATACGCTGGAATATGTATTGCTGGCGGCCAACAACCGTGGTTTGGGCTGGATCAACCGTTTTCTTTCCCGACATCTGCAGAACCATCTTCTCTTTCCTTCTGTTTCGGAGGAATATCCGTTTTTCGATGATATGGAAGACGGGTTTGTGATTTATCCATTCGGAAAGAAAAAGATTACAGCCTTATTTGCCAACGAAAGGATCGGCATTTTACCCTGGGAGGTTAACCGGCTTTTCGGTATTGATATCGCGCAAACGGCAGACAGATTAGTGGTGCAGCAGCCGGTTACTTTTCAGAATAAAACCTGCTATAATCTGCACCGGCTTTTAAGGGCTATTGACAAAAATATAGTGGGCAGCAAACTGCAATCGCAGGATTGCGCTTCCGAACAGGAATATTTTGTTCCCCCTTCAAAGTTGTTTGACATCTTCCGTTCGTATCCTTCTATTATTGCCAATACCTACAAACTGATTGATTCCTGTAATATCCGGATGGACTTTTATACCGATAAAAACAAGAAATATTTTACTGCTTCACCAGAGGATGACCGCATCTTATTAGAGAAGTTGGCAAAGGACGGGATGTATGCCCGTTATGGTAAGAAAAATAAGATGGCTGCAGAACGGCTTAAAAAGGAATTGAAGATCATTAATGACCTTGGCTTTAATGCTTATTTCTTAATCAACTGGGATATCATCCGTTATGCCCAAAGCCGGGGCTTTTATTATGTAGGCCGGGGAAGCGGCGCTAATTCTATTGTGGCCTACTGTTTAAAGATTACAGCCGTTGATCCCATTGAACTGAATTTGTATTTCGAACGGTTTCTGAATCCGCATAGAACCAGTCCGCCTGATTTTGATATTGATTTTTCGCATACCGACCGTGATGAAGTGATGGATTATATATTCAAACGTTATGGCAGGGATTATGTTTGTTTGTTGGGCTCCTACCCTACTTTCCAGCGGGACGCTGCCATACGTCAACTGGGAAAAGTATTCGGACTGCCGGATGTTGAAATCAAAACCCTGCAGTCATTGCGACAGGCTGAAGATAAAATACAGGCTGCCATCCTGCAATATGGCGCTATGATGACCAATTTTCCAAGTCATCCTTCTATTCATCCCTGTGGGATGCTGATTACAGAAGACCCCATAAGAAATTATCTGGCCACTTTTATGCCTCCCAAAGGTTTTGCTACCGCCCAGATGGATATGTTTATAGCAGAAGATATCGGGATCAATAAATTTGATATCCTTAGCCAGCGCGGACTGGGACATATCCGCACAGCACAGGAGCTGATCAGGGAAAATAAAGGCGTTGAGGTGGATAAAGATTCATTTGAAATGTTCCGCAGAGATGAAAAGGTGAAGAGGCAGATAAGAGAAGCCAACACTATCGGCTGTTTTTATATCGAATCTCCCGCTATGCGTCAGCTTCTGAAGAAACTTCGTTGCGATGATTACCAGACTCTTGTGGCAGCCTCTTCTATCATCCGTCCGGGTGTGGCGCAGAGCGGGATGATGCGGGCTTATATTGAAAGGTATCATCACCCTGAAAGAGTGCAGTACCTGCATCCTTTATTCCAGGAACATCTTTCGGAAACCTTTGGAGTAATGGTGTTTCAGGAAGATGTGATAAAGATTGCCCACTATTTTGCCGGACTGGACCTGGGAGAAGCGGATATCCTGCGTCGGGCTATGAGTGGTAAATACCGTTCCAACAATCAATTTAACCGGGTGCGCGAAAAATATTTTGCCAATTGCAAAGAAATGGGGCATCCCGATGCGCTGGCGGCAGAAGTGTGGCGGCAGATGGAAAGCTTTGCAGGATACTCGTTCAACAAAGCGCATTCGGCTTCTTTTGCAGTGGAAAGTTATATGAGTCTGTATCTCAAGACTTATTATCCACAGGAATTTATGGTGGCGGTAATCAATAATTTTGGCGGATTTTATCCAACTGAACTGTATTTTTTTGAGCTCCTGAAATGCGGAGGCCACCTCAAAGCGCCCTGTATCAACAATAGCGGGCAGTATACGGTTATCAAAAACAACGAAGTGTATGTTGGACTGATACACATTAAGGCCTTGCAGCAGAAATTAATGCTGCAGATACTGGAAGAGCGGACTAACAATGGGCCGTACCTGCATCTTCAGGATTTTATTGAACGTACAAATATCACCCGCGAACAGTTAAATACCCTGGTTAGTGCGGGAGCTTTCCGCTTTACCGGCAAAACTAAAAAACGATTGCTGTGGGAAGCCAATTTTTTACAGACAAAAAGTAAAGATCATGTTCCGGCATCATTGTCTCTGTTTCAGGACGAACCGATGACTTTTTTTCTGCCCGAATTAGCGGATCATCCATTGGATGATATATACGACCAACTGGAAATCCTGGGTTTCCCTCTTTGTAACCCTTTTGCATTGGTGGATGACGACCCTGATCAATATGTATATGCGCGTGACCTGCATTTGCATAGAGGGAAAATGATTACGGTGCTGGGCTATTTCATTGCCTATAAGGTAGTGCCAACAGTGAAGCATGAAAAGATGTCGTTCGGTACTTTTATAGATGCAGAGCTGAACTGGATAGATACCGTGCATTTCCCGGATTCGTTTAAAAAATACCCTCTCCGGGATAGTGGCTTTTACAGGGCTACAGGTAAGGTGCTGTCCGATTTTGACGTATGCAGTCTGGAAGTGCATTATATGGAAAAGGTGGGATATAAAATGCGTAGCTATGCAAGTCTTTGATCGTCATATTACACACCTTGACCTGGATACCTTTTTTGTGTCAGTAGAGTGTTTGACTAATTCCAGCCTGGTAGGCAAGCCGGTACTGATTGGAGGTGCCGGCGACCGCGGGGTGGTGGCCGGGTGCAGCTATGAAGCCAGAAAGTTTGGCGTTCATTCCGCCATGCCTATGAAACACGCCAAGAGATTGTGTCCGCACGCCATTGTTGTACGGGGCGATATGGAGCAATACAGCAAATACTCCCGGCTGGTAACCGAGGTTATACGCGATACGGCGCCCGTATTTGAAAAGAGCAGTATTGACGAGTTTTATATTGACCTCACAGGGATGGACAGGTTCTTCGGTTGTGCCTTGTTTAGCAGGGAAATGGGTAAAAAGATTACCCGGGAAACAGGGCTTCCTATATCTTTTGCCCTTTCCGGTAATAAGCTGGTGAGCAAGGTGGCAACCAATGAAGTAAAACCCAAAGGACAGATTGAGGTTCCTTTAGGTAATGAAAAAGCATATCTGGCGCCATTGAGTGTGACAAAGATTCCCGGTGTGGGAAAGCAAACCGCTTTATTGTTACTGAAGATGGGAGTGGAAACGATAAAGACGCTTTCTGAAATACCGGTGAATATGATGATCAATCTGCTGGGCAGAAACGGAATGGAATTGTCGCGTAAAGCTAACGGGATAGATGAAAGCCCGGTTATCCCTTATCAGGAACAAAAGTCCATCAGTACTGAAAACACGTTTCAACAGGATACCATTGACCTCTTGTTCTTTCATACACATGTGTTACGCATGACAGAAAAGATTGCTTTTGAATTGCGCAGCCAGAGCAAGTTAACGGGCTGTGTTGCGGTTAAAGTACGTTATACCGATTTTGAAACCCATACGCTACAGCAATCCATCCCCTACACCAATGCCGATCATATATTACTGAGAGTGGTACGGGAATTGTTTGATAAGGTGTACCGGCGAAGGGTATTAGTACGGTTGATTGGGGTGCGGTTCAGTCACCTGATCTCCGGCAGCTATCAGATCAATTTGTTTGAGGATACGGAGGAATCCATCAATCTGTATCAGGCTATTGACAGCATAAAAAAACAATTTGGAGAACATCTTCTTATTCGCGGATCAGCTTTTGTTCGTGGAAGAATAGATGCATAAATTAGAGTATGAAACGGAGCATGACAAAGTTTCTCAGACGGAGGAATGTACATGCGGAGTAGCATTCGACCACTGAAAAAGCATTATGTACGGATGAAACAGAAATATCACAATAAGGCCTACAATCGGGAACTGGCTGATATTTTTCACCGGATGGCCGCCTGTTACAAATATATGGGGCCGGAGCAGCGTTTTCGGTCCGCAGCCTACGACAATGCTTTCCGGACATTGGCGGGATTGAAAGAGGATGTGAGTGTATATGCCACCGATATTAAATCGTTGGAACAGCTAAATGGCATAGGCGAAAAGATAGCCGGGAAGATTATAGAATACCTTGATACCGGAAAAATTAAGACCTATGAAAAACTGAAGAAGGAGATTCCTGAAGGGCTGCTTGAGATTATGGATATAAACGGCTTTGGTCCGGCTACAGTAAGGCTGCTTCATGAAAAATTTCAAATCAACAACAAAGAAGAATTGATAGAAGCCCTCAGCAAGGGAAAACTAAAAGGAACGAAAGGCTTTGGGGAACGAAAAGTTGAAAACTTATTGAGGGGGTTAAAGATGTACAAAGAGGCACACCAGAGAATACTTTTGTCTACTGCTCTGCAGATCGCCAATGAGATTCTCACAAATATAAAGAAGATCAAGGGAGTTGAAAAGTCTGAAATTGCCGGTAGCCTTCGCCGGAGAAGAGAAACAATTGGAGACATTGATATTATGGTGTGTGCATCCCGAAAAAATGGAAAGAAAATCATGAACGAGATATTGAAGATTGAACGGGTAGGCAGGGTCTTGGCAAATGGTGAAACGAAAATCAGTTTTCTGACAGAGCCGGAGAAGGTGCAGGTAGATATACGGCTCGTTCAGGAGGATGAGTATGGGGCTGCATTATTGTACTTTACAGGCTCCAGGGAGCATAGTATAAAATTAAGAACCTGGGCAAAAGAAAAAAGATGGAAATTAAATGAGTACGGCGTATTTGACGCAACCACAAATAAGAAACTTGCCGGAGAAACGGAAGAAGAGATTTATCATCTGTTTGGGTTGCAATACATTGCTCCCGAATTAAGGGAAGACAAAGGAGAGCTGGAGATAGCTATGAAAAACGACCTCCCCCGGTTAGTTGAGTTCAAAGATATTAAGGGAGATATGCAGATGCATAGCACCTGGAGTGACGGGTCAGAAAATATTGAAGACATTGCACGGTATGTAATGAAAGCGTTTCCGCGCTATCAATATATAGTCATTACAGATCATTCGCCCAGTGAAAGGATAGCAGGTGGATTACAGCCGGCCGATTTCAAAAAGCAATTCATTGAAATAGACCGGGTAAATAAAACACTTGGAAAATCATTTGTCAAGAAAGGAGTGGAAGTGGATATTCTTTCCGATGGCTCCTTAGACCTTCCTGATGATTTGCTGATACAATTTGATTGGGTGGTAGCCTCTGTTCATTCGGGATTTAATAAGGATAATACCGAACGGCTTTTAAAAGCATGTACTCATCCCTATGTTCATTGTTTGGGACATCCCAGCGGCAGATTAATCGGCAGGAGAGAGGCATATAGTGTGGACTGGAATACTGTGTTTAAGAAATTGACCGAAACAGGTACCTCCATTGAGGTAAATGCACAGCCCGAACGCCTGGACCTGAAAGATGATTTGGTGAAGGCAGCGGTAGAGATGGGGGCGAAGCTGACGATCAGTACGGATGCACACGGATTAAACCAGTTTGATTTCATGGAATTGGGCGTGGCAACTGCAAGACGCGGATGGTGTAAAAAAGAAAACATATTGAACACCGATTCCTGGGATACAATAGAAATGTTTAAAAAGAAGAAGGCAACTAAAAGTTGAAATAATGATTACTTTGTAGTTTTGTTTTTTGTATATGTGTTACTATAATGGAGTTAGGATTACCCGCACGGAATACGATCAGATTAAAGCATTGGGAGAACCGGTTGCTTTTTTGAGTGAAAATCTGGTGATTTACAAAGGCTTTGATTATGGTAACCATCCGGTAATACGACCAGTAGCAGGAATTCATGAAACAGAACATATAAACATGCAATGGGGTTTTCTCCCATCTTATATCAACACAACTGAGAAGATAAACCATTTCCGGTTTGGTTACAAAGACGCAAATGGTAAATGGCACAATCCCTACATCACCCTTAATGCTACCAGCGAACAGTTGCTCGACAAAATGTTTAAAGATGCCGCCCTGCATCACAGATGTTTAGTGCCTTCAACCGGCTTTTTTGAATGGCGGCATGTGCAGGTAGTAGGCAAAAGCGGCAAACTTTTAAAAACACCGGAGAAATATCCTTATTATATTCAAATGAAAGGACGGGCGGAATTTTATATGGCCGGCCTATGGCAGCCTATTACCAATAAGGATACCGGAGAAACTATCAATACCTTTGCGATTGTTACGACGGAGGCAAATTCGTTGATGGCGCAAATTCATAACAGCAAAAAAAGGCAGCCGGTTATTCTTCCCGGCGACCTGACTGAAGCATGGTTATATAAAAATTTATCAGATCAGCAGATAATGGACATAGCCAATTTTCAGGCTTCCTCTTTTGATATGATCGCCCGTCCACTGCACAAAGATTTTTTGAAGAGAGAAAACCCATTGGAAGAAGTGGTTTATAATGAAGTGCAGGCGCTTGTTTAACAGCTTTAAAATAAAATTTAGCCCGATTGTAAACAGGATTAGTAACAGTAATAACACTTAGTAACACCGGTTACCAATGTTACTAAATGTTTCCAAAAGCGGTAAATAATGAACGAACACAGATACATATTATAACAAAAACCGGATAGCAGCCAGTTCGCTGCCTATTTGCTGCACCCCTTTCAGTATTCTTTGGGTTTGTGTGGCAGATGGCTTTTTATTGCCCTTGATATATTGAGCCAAAAGACTTTGGTTCATGCCTATACGTTCAGAAAGTGCCTTTGCATTGATAACCTTATAAAAATCAAAAAACTGGGGCAAGTCCAAAGTAATTTTCAAATCCTTTTCCGTTACGGTTTTGCCCTGTTTCTCAAAATGCAGGTTAAGGGCTTCCAGTATATTGGTTTTAAGTTCTTCCAACGATTTGCCAACTGTATAAACGGGATACTTTTCAGCATAAGCGGAATAGCCTGTTTTTGTTTTTTCTACAATCATTTCAATTTTCATAATACACATTTTTTATTTGATACCTGCATCCTTTTTAATTTTCTTTTCCAACCCTTTACCTACTTCATGGCTGTCATGATAAGGGCAAACAATTTGCCCCTTTTTAACAGGGTGTTCCATTATCATGTGGCTGCCTGTTTGCCTTACCACAAACCAACCGTCTTTTTTGAGCAGCCTTACCAGTTCGCTGGACTTCATTTTTCGAAGGTAATAAATTTATTACTTTATACAAAACCATAAATACCTATTAGAGCCATACAAAGGAATGAAAACCCGTTACTTATGCCCCGATTGCGGCAATAGGGATAAGACTTTTTCCCGGTACATTGATACGGAAACAGGCGAACACATACACCCCTCCGTTGGCAGATGCAACCGTGAAAGTAATTGCGGCTATCATTACACCCCTAAGCAATACAAATCCAAAGCGATAAAAGCGGTAATTTTTTTATCAAACTGTCCCTAAATTAAAATAATTAATGCGTAAAATATCCCCAAACGCTTTACTGTATTGCATTTGGGGATATTTGTTAGGTGGTGTGGGGCGGCTCCGAAGTTTCGGAGGAACCGCCGATTAATGTAATCTAACCCCAAACTTCTTCGCAACGATGGTCTTAAACTCCTCACGAAAAACGGCATCACCCACCAACTTTCGGATAAAGACTTTGGACTTCATCGCTTTAATATATCGTTCCACTTTCAAAGCCGATGACCGGTCTTCAAGCGGCATTTCTGCGGCAGCATCCAGAAATACCTGATATAGTGTTGTTTCGTACCCTGGTTTTTTAATTTCCTGCACTCCCGACATAAACTCCTTGTTCTGAAATGGCGTTTCAATAAGTATATTCTTTTTGGCTGCGATAGCGTCATCAATATACTCCCCAATTACTGCATGTCGGTCGGCAAGACTTGTCGCATACTTAAGAATTTTATCAGGAAGAATCAATTCAAAATTCTTGGGAATGAAATAAAAGAGAGTTTAAGTTTATTTAACGGAAGGCTTATACAAATCAAGGAATTAAACAATAAGCAAATCAATAAAATGCGGGTAGATCTAAATATGGCTAGTC
The DNA here is from genome assembly GCA_964518685.1 of uncultured Terrimonas sp. Taxonomy (GTDB): domain Bacteria; phylum Bacteroidota; class Bacteroidia; order Chitinophagales; family Chitinophagaceae; genus Agriterribacter. The sequence continues at coordinate 1,313 of CAZFGP010000061.1, read as the reverse complement.
TTTAACTGTGTTTCTGTCACAAATATTTACTAATTTTGTGACAACATCATCCGCGTAAAACTTTGCAATCAGGTAAGAATCAGATAGATACAAAAATAATGAGATCTTCCAGAGGGGCTATATTTTTCGCGGAAGATTTTGTGGATCTGGCTTCCTCAGCCAATGTCAGGCAGGTATTATCACGTCTGGAAAAAGATAACTTGCTGGTTCGGTTGGCACAGGGCATTTATTTAAAGCCCAAAGTAGATCCTACGCTTGGAATTCTATTCCCGAGTACGGAAGAAATTGCAGAAAAAATAGCCAAACGGGATAGAGCACGCATTGCTCCAACAGGCGTGTTGGCGTTATATCTTTTAGGATTAACCACGCAAGTACCCCTAAAAATTGTTTATCTTACTGATGGTTCTCAAAGGGAAGTAAAAATCGGGAAACGCTCTATTAAGTTTAAAAAAACAGTACCCAAAAGCTTTGCTATTAAAGACAATCTTTTGCACCTTATAGTCCAGGCATTTAAAGAAAAAGGACAAGAGAATATTACCGGCGATTTTCTAAACAAAATAACACGCTCCATTAAAAAGCTGGATAAATCTGTAGTAGCCCGACAACTGAATTATGCACCAGTTTGGATAAGAAGAGAAATTGTAAACCTATATAAGCGGTAACTGATGTGGGTTAATGAGCAGCAAGAATTTAAACTTCGAATACTTGACCAGGTAACGGCAATTACAGGCCTACCTGCATTTGTAGTAGAGAAAGATTGGTGGGTATGTATTGTGCTGAAAGCCGTATTTCAATCTCAATATGCTAACTCGATTATTTTTAAAGGCGGTACCTCTTTAAGCAAAGCATATCAGATTATAGAGCGATTCTCAGAAGATGTTGATTTAATTATTGACAGACACCTGCTTGGCTTTGATGAACTGGATACCAAATCAAAGATTAAAAAATTAAGGAAAGCTTCCGGTGAATTTGTTATTAATGAGTTCAGGAATGAACTGATAACACAACTACAATCATTAGGCATTCCTGATGAGTTTTATGAAATAAAGTACAATGAACATGTTGATGATACCAGCGACCCCAATACGTTAGAAATCTACTATCAATCTGTAACACCGGTGAACAATACCTATATACAAAAAAGGGTCTTGCTGGAATTAGGAGCCAGGTCTCTTACAGAACCTTCTGAACGACGCCCTGTTATTTCCTTTCTGGACGAACAATTTAACAATCTCTCTTTTGTCATGCCGGCTTTCGATGTTCAGGTTGTAGTTCCCTCCAGAACCTTTATCGAGAAAATATTGTTGTTGCAT
>CAZFGP010000060.1:0-23128 GCA_964518685.1 uncultured Terrimonas sp. | reverse complement strand
AACCGATGCTTGCAGCTTTTCTTCAAGCATCAGGCTCTCATTTTCCGGCTTCTTAATAATTTGAGGCGCCGGATATGGTATTGTAGCCCGAAGGGCTTGCCTGTGAATAGCCCCCAACTTTGCTGGGGGGTGATAGTAGCGGGTGAAAACAACCCGCCGCGGCGGGTTGAATGTTGGAAGGTTAATGTAAATTGCAGATTCATATTACAACGTATTATAACTATAACCAATGAATTAAACACCATGAGCTATCGTCAGATTTTTTACCAGATTGTTTTTGGCACAAAGCACCGCAAGATGACTATTGCTGAACAAAATTGCGAACAGCTTTACAAGTATATTTCGGGAATTATACGGAATAAGAAATGTAAACTTTACCGTATTAATGGAACAAAAGATCACATTCATATTTTTTCAGACCTCCATCCCTCAACATCACTTGCTGATTATATTAAAGATATAAAAATATCAAGCAATGGCTGGATGAAGGATAGCGGTTTGTTTCCGGGTTTTGAGGGATGGCAGGAAAGCTATGGTGCTTTTACCTACTCCCTAAAAGAAAAAGATGCCGTTATCAATTATATTAAAAACCAAAAGGATCATCACAAAAAAGAAACATTCCATGATGAATTCAGGAGGTTGCTGATAGAAAAGGGTGTTGAATTTAATGAGAAATACCTGTATTAAACTGTTCCATTCAACCCGCCGCGGCGGGTTGTGTTGTTCATCTATCTGTTACCCCGGGTTGCACCCATGGCTATTCAAATGTAAGCCCTTCGGGCTTTCTCCGGCAACGTCAGAATATTCATTACTCCATTTTTTAGGTGGGAAATAGGTTAAGCAATAATGATTCTGTATATTCAGATGCAAATTGTTAATACTATAAAAAGCACTATGAAAAAAACATCCAACATTACAGTACAGAACACTCATATTGTCGTGATCACTTCAGAAAAAATGATTGTTTAACCGATATTGCCAGAACCAGGGATAATTCCGGGGCCACTGATATTATAAGAACCGGATACGAAACAGGTCTGCCCTCAAATTTTTAGGTACATGGGAGCAATTATACAACCCGGATTTTAAAGCGGTCAGATTCGACCGCTTTAAAATGAACTTTGAACACAACGCTTGAATTATTGCTTTTTTAAAACCAACGCCTGCGGCTTTTCTTCCGGCATTACAACTCTACAAATAATTTGTATATTGCATATAAACGTTGTGTATGGAAATGGAGCAGGATTCGAAACAGGAAACATCGTATTTTTCCGTAGTTGCGGATAAGCTCCGCGATATGGATGGAGCAGAATTGAAACTGGCTTATATAAAGCTGTTCAGAAAAGAATTGGAAGAAGAATAAAAGAGTATACAGAAGCTGATTTCAGTAATATTACGGATAAAGAAATCCAGGAAGCCCTCCAAAAGGAACGATACGGAAACCAATTCAACTAATTGGTTCTTAAAACACTTCCCGGTATAACAACCCCAAATGCCATCTACCGACTATAAAAGAGATGAACGCCTGCAGGTTATTCATAAATGCCTGAAAAATAATGTGGGTAAATGGAGTGTAAAGAACCTACAGGAGAAAGTAAACAGCCATCTCGAAAACATTGGCGGCAATCCTGTCAGTTCACGTACTATCGCTGATGACCTGAAGTACCTGGAGTTTCAAAAAGGAGCGCCGGTGGAATCTGTTAAGGAGGGTAGAAGTGTTTTCTACAGGTATTCGGAAGGTTTTGAGTTTAATGATCCCGCTATTACTAAGGAAGAATACCTGAGCCTGTTAATTGCTAATGAAGTGCTATCACAGCTAAAGGGATTTACACTTACAAAAGAACTAAAGGAATTGTCAGATAAGATGAAGCTTTATATTGACGATACAGTGCAGGAGCGCAACCCGCCTATTATTTTTGATGCGCCGGCAGGGCTAAAGCATATTGACACGCTGCAGGATATCCTCGAATGCATTCTTGAAAAAACCGTATTGCAGATCAGCTACCAGCCATTTGGCGTGGATACTCGCATTGAAAAAATTATTCATCCTTATTTTTTGAAGCAATACAACCAGCGTTGGTTCCTTTTTGGATATGACGAGAAAAATAATCGTATTGATAATTCTCCCATTGACAGGATTATTGATTTTAAACCTGTGAACAGGCTCTTCATCGAAAACGGTTTCTTTTCGCAGCAAGAATATTTCAACAATATAATTGGGGTTACCCAAAAGGACGGACAAAAGCCGGAGCGTATCATATTTACCGTACTTCCCAAAAGGGCAGATTATTTAATTACCAAACCTTTGCATCCTTCCCAGGCGATCATAGCTAATGAAAAGGGAACGGTTACGTTTGAAATATCCGTAATTATCAACAAGGAGCTTATCAGCACGTTGCTCTCATTTGGCAGCGACGTGGTGGTAGTTGAGCCCGCAGCATTAAAAGCTGCCGTTACAAAAGAGCATGAAAACGCTTTGGCTAATTACAATGGCAATCCTTAGCGTCAAAACTATCTTTGAATACTTTGTGTAACTGATGATTCACCGGGGTCTCATCCTTTACACAGATGTCTGGCTATGAAGACCCCGTCGGGACGGAAACCTCCATTTTTTAAGTTTCACTATTACATTGGACTGTAAGTCTTATTTCGTCATTAATATTATTTCAATTGACTGCTGATTGCGCATTATTATCAGTTGAATTCGACCTGTCCAATTCAATGTTTGATAGATATCCATCCATTGCTTTACATCCTTAATTTGCTTCCCGTCTGCCATTCGAATAACATCCTTATCCTTAAGACCTGACTGTGAGAGTAAACTATTTGCACCCGCAGACATTATGATCACTCCATTTTCATCAGGCAAACCATACGCAGACCGATCGCCCAGACCATCTACTGATTTTATGGCACCTCCGAGAAATGACACCGTAACCGATTTGTCGGCTAAACCGGCATCACTGATCAACACCGGAAACCGGGGTTTTAATGCTTTATTTCGCAGCACAGGTTTTTTTACTCCAAATGCAGTCATCGAAAAATTTTTGAAACCAACTTTAAGTGAGGGTGAATTGGCTGCCACACTATAATCGCCGTTTATCGGGTCGGCAAACATGGGGTCGCCCGCCAAACTATGCTGATCAGTTCCGCTTTTTTGTGCATCAGCCAATGCAGCAGTATCCAGAAAAAAATTGTAGTCTATACGTTTTCCCCAATCCGTGATCCCTATGGGTGCATATTTTTTCATGACAATATTTCTTTCAAATACATCTCCGCTGTTCTTAAACCACACATGGGGGTGGAAGGAATTATTGATCATAAAATTATTCTCAACCACACGAAAAAAACCTTCTCTCAATTTGATGCCACCATTAAGACATAGGTTGTTATAAATGTGATAGTTCGATGAGCCATCATCCAGATCTATATCCCAGCCATGATCGCACCGAAACCGGTTGTTGCGAATGACGGTTTGTTTTTGTGCATCCAGCAATATAAGTTCAGGATGAAGAACTACCAGGCTGTCCATATATTTTCTGTCTGGCGCCCAGAAGCGATCACGTCCCCATGAATTAAACGACCCGTGATCACCTGTTTCACGCACGGTATTGAATACATCATTGAATTCCAGCACATGACCGCCAAAGCAGCCATCACCAATATTAATGCCGGCACGTGGTGTGTTGTAAATGCTGTTGTAGCTAACTGTAATAGAAGAAGCCACCTGTATTTGAACGCCTGTAGCCTGCTTTTCAATATCACCAAGGTCATGTATGAGATTGTCAGTCACCACGCATTCCTGCGGAAAGTTATTGGTTAAAGATCCGGGTGTTTTATCCAATTCGCTGAAGGGAACGAAATTTTCATACCCAAAAGAAGGTGAGCGTACGGCTTTCGAGTCACCCACAAAACAAACTGCGTTTGCGCCTGTGTTAAAAATATGGCAACCGGTGATGGTATCATATTTATTATAGTTGCTTACCATTATGGCATTGCCGCCAATGCCTTCAAAAGCACAATCGGAAATTTTACAACCTTCTGTTCCCTCTAATAAAATGGCAGCTCCCCGATAAATCGTCCAGTCGCTACGCAACAGCGGCTCTCTGGTATCCATGAATGTCCTTTCATTATGGGTAAAACTCAGATTATGCAGCTGTATATTTCGCAGAGGTTTATCCATGCTGCCTTTTAATTCAATACTGTTTTTAAGTTGAGACACTTCAACTAACGCCTCGTTCAGGCTTATACCACGCGGCGGGTATAAATAAAGCAAATGCCTTTCTTTATCTAACCACCATTCACCCGGTGCATCCAGTTCTTCAAAAATATTTTCAACAAAGCGGTATTGTTCGTGCATTTTATTAGGACGGTTATTTTGCCATCCCCCTTCCAACTGTAAATTTCCATTACTGTCCACACCAGTTATCCGGTAGTGAAACCCACCCCATTCGTGCGCATGCAAAGCGTGTACATAACCCCCTTTAGGATTCTTCCATCGTTTCACCCTTTCAGGAGCAATAGCATCGGGTGCTATACCATGAAATACCCTGGCTGAGGAATCGTAATTGGGGTATCGGGCTAAAGGTTGCAACTTTTGATTGATATACAATCTTTCAAAAGTAATATTCTGTGGAACCGAAGCCACATATATGCGATTGTTATACGGCCTCCATCGTAGCTTCAGGCTTTTACCAGCACTAATCGTTACGTTTTCATTCTCTGATGCGATAATTCGCAGCGAACCTGGAAGGAATTCCGTAGCGTCAATCCTAATGGTTTTGTTGAGATAATATACTCCCTTATACATGATAATTTCCACCTCATTATCTTTCAGCATAGACGCTGTCTTAACAGCATGACTCAGGCTCCGGAATGGTTTATCACTCGCTCCAGTATTTTTGTCGTTGCCGTTTGTAGCTACGTAAAGCCGAACCTGTCCTATAACCGGCATTAATATCAAACTAAGAATGAGACTAAGAATGATTTTTTCTAAATGTATTTTCATGGAGAGTCGTTGTTTTTTTCTATTACGACCACAAGGCGCCAATGGGTACCTCATAAATATTTTTGCCATATCTACTCAATGCCAGGTCTCCGGTATTAAGTACTATCCCCTTTTCTAAACCGCCTTCCTGCAAGGGCTGATAATTTTTCCAGTCCTTTAAAATCTGCTTCTTTTATAGTGGCTGAAAATTTTATCTCTATCCCGTAAAGTTGCTTCTTTCTGTCTTCCAAAACCAGATCAACCTCAGCGTCCTGGTGAATACTGAAATGATAGGGCTTTAAGTACGTTTCAGAACAGCTTAATTGTTTGATGATTTCCAACACAACAAAATTTTCAAAAAAGTTTCCTGCTGTAATCCTGTTCCCGATCAGGCCGTCAACAACTTCACCCCTCAGGTGGCAAAGCAACCCGGTATCATACACCCGTTATAAGAATGGCAGGAGTATCTTCCAATGCCTCTATGATGGATTTTGTAATAAACCTTTTATAGATAATGCAATAATACAAAATAGCAGCATAATATTAAAAGTTCCGTGATAAAATCTATGTCTATATGTGAGAAAATTTGTGTTTTTATATGAGAATATTTGTGAGGTTTGGCAGCGGTATAGCGCTTATGTCAAGTTACTATCGAAGCCGACCATAAGAACAGTTATGAATACTTTAGATATTTATATTAAAAAGGGACGTAAAGAAGGGCTGGAACAAGGCAAACAGGAAATTATTAAAAACCTGATCGCAGATCTCGGTCTTTCGGATAAAGAAGTTGCCCGTATTGCCAGATTGTCCGAAGCCTTTGTATAAAGGATACGTGCAGCATTACGCAAAAAGAAATAATGCCTTTTGTTTTGTAACCGACGAAAGAGACTCCTGTTACAACCCTTTCAAATATTGAATAGCGGATATGACGTCTTCCGAATTATCCTGCCGGTTGCGTTCATCTTCTATATATATCAGTCCCCTGTAATGCTGCCTCCGCAATTCCCCGATCACAGCCGGATAATCAATTACCCCTCCGTTTATATTGGTCCATTTAGCACTTGGGTTGCCGGCTTCTGCTACATTTTTTGCATGGATGCTTAAAATATGTCCTTCTAATTTTTTTAGATTATCCACCGGATCCATATTACTGCGGACCCAATGTCCCAGGTCTGCACAAATCCCGAGGTTGCGCTTGTCTTTTAATACAGATAAAAGGTACACGGGATCCCAATATTTGCTTTCATTCTCAGCATGATTATGAACAGCCAGGCGCAATTTATATCTCCTGGCAACGCTATCAACAAAATCCAGGTCTTCCGGTTTGGGTTCTCCCACCAGGAATTTCAAACCCAGCTTACTCCCAATTTCAAAACATCTTTTCCACTCTTCCCTTGATTTAGCAGCCGCATATAAAGAAAACATTTTCACACCCTGATCCTTAAGCAGCTTTTTCATCCTTTTGATTTGAGCGTCTGAAAGCTCCAGCCACGGGACATCATCAAAATCACTACCCAACTTTTGAAATGAAAATCCCTCCACATATTTAGCACCCACTTTGTTGGCTTCACTCAACGACGCTTTAAAGGAAGTTCCTTTAAAAGAATACAAGGCCACACCGGTCTTCCATGGTGAAGATATTTTCGAAACGGAACCGGTTTGAGCATTTACGGTAATCCAACACAACAGGAGGTTGATTGCAAGGCCGATAACGATCATCTTTTTCATCCGTCTATTTTTTATATTTTTTAATGGCCGGGCGAAACTTCGCATTTAAACATTCCTCCTTGTGATAATAATTGATCATGATCCGTTTCATGTAACTAAAATAGGCTGTTTATTTTAATTCTGGCAAAGATATTGTCCGCAACGAAGCTATTTTGATATTTTGGGATCTACATTCCGGTAGGCCTGTATGGCAGCGAAATCTCCCGTCTCTCCTTTGCCTGGTATGCCATGCTCCAACCCTGCAAATCCCCGGTAGCCTTTATCATAAATATGTTGAAACAGAAATTTAAAGTCAATCTCTCCTACGCCCGGTTCTAAACGACCGGGTACATTGCCTACCTGGAAATAAGCAATCTGATCGAAGGTATAATCTATCATAGCTGTCAGGTTACCCGTTTGTTCTTGAACATGATACATATCGAAAAGCATTTTCAAACTAGGGCTGTTAATCGCTTTTGCAAGCGTATAGGCCTGAGGGATATTATACAGAAACAGACCTGGCTGAGTACGCTGGTTCATTGTTTCTACCACCATCGTTATACCATGAGGCTCATAAATCTCAACCACTCTTTTGAGCAGTTCAATAGCATTGGCCATCTGAAAACCAATCGGAAGTTTCGGATCCAATAAACCCAATACATTGTGTACAAACTTCGTGTTCATTCGTTTCGCTACTTCCACTGATGTCCGCAGGTCTTTTAATACCTGTTCTCTTATTTCTTTGTTTCTGCCGGCAAAGGTCACTTCTTTGAACGCAGATGGCTCCATTGTACCCACAAACTGTCCGAATTCCATGCCCAGCTTTTGCATGGCTGTGCTGATCCTCTCCTGTTCCGATACCGGCATGCGTCTTAGCCATGTACATTCCCAGGCCCGGAATCCCAGGTCATATCCCCACTTTAGCTGATCAACAGAATTCTTGGGAGCTGAAGGAAAAATAGTGAAATCGGGAGAAAACTTCATATTGAATGCTTTAGAGGGAATATGTTGAGCGGCGCCCCGCGCACTATTTAAATTTCCTCCTGCAAGCACAGCAACGGATGACATAACGCCATTCCTGATAAACATTTTTCGGTTCATATTATTCCAGTTATTAACCCAATAAATTATTTAAGACAACCTGTAATCAGGTGTTTATTCTCTTAAGAAGCTGATCAGATCAGCCATTTCCTGTTGACTGATCTTTTCTGCAAATCCCTCGGTCATAGCCGATGCATTCAGTGCTTTTAACGTTTTGATATCCTGGCGGTTGTATATTCGGGATGTTCCCGGGCCAACCAACAGCGTAACAGCCGAAGAGGATTCGCTGGATAATAACCCCTGTACCTTCTCTCCCGACTTCGTTTCCAATTCCCATAAATCAAATCCCGCGGCAATGGATAAATTAGGCGACAGGATATTAGCCATAATATCCTTCGGCAACCAATTGCGTACACTTCCCAGATCAGGGCCATAATGAAGACCTAACTCTCCTCTTTTCTGATGACACGCTATACAATATTGCATAAATACATTTCTGCCCTTCGCTGTATCGCCTTTTAACTGTAAAGCGGACTGATATGATTTGATTATTTCTTTTTCATCGTCCCGGGTAAATAAAAGTCTGGCCCGGTTCCTAATCTTCTCATCTCCATGGCTCATCAATCTCATGGTGCGGGTCCATCCTACGGCGGTCTTTTGTATATCACCTTTCTCAATTGCTCCCATCAGCAGGTTCATACGTACAGTATCTTCCATGAACGTTGACATTGCAATTTCTCTTATCTCCGGCGTCATAAAAGCCCATTGACTAAGTACAAAATGCGACACTGCCGCTCCGGGGATCTTGTCAAATGCCTTCAAGGCCTCTATTTGTAATACAGGGGAAGACCCGGGCTGCGCTGCATTCTCTAATAATGGTATGTATTTTTCCGAAGGATACAATCTTACAAACCGCAATGCTTCAGCCCGCCTGTCTTCCGTCTTTGTTGTATCGGAAGCAATCGTTACCGCTCTGTTCATCGTAGTATCCAGCAAGGGCCCTTTATGCAACCCGATAACCGTAATTAAATGATAGCACGCATCCCTGACGGCCTTGTCCGGATGTTCAAACCCAGCTTTTACCAACACAGGCAAATATGCTTTTAATCCTTCCAGAACAGCAGTATCATTCCTTTTGATCCCAACGGCTATGCCTTCCATAACCGGGGCTTCCCATCCTAAAGCTTTTTGTGTGCCTTTTTCAACGATGTCTATAATAAGCCCCCTGATCTCTTCAATTGATTTTGTTGCTGCGATCATTTCCGACAGTCGCTCGGTCATGGCTGTAAAGGAGGGGTCAGTAGAATTAAAACGACGTACCACCTCCGTCAATAACGATCGGGGCTGCAAAGAAGGGGCAGATAAGGCAGCAATCTGCATCCAGGGATCTTTGATATCGTTAAACAACATCCTGTTCCTGGCATCAGCAACCCGGTTGTCATCAACACTTCCTAATGTACAAAGCAATTGAAACCGCACTCTCGGATCGGGATCATTTTGAAGCGTGAGCAGTTCATTGATCAGTTCCGGATATCGCGCCAGGTGCAACTCTGCTAACTTAATGGCGTTTTCCCTGTTACCCGCAACCGGATCTTTCAGCCCGCCGGCAATTACACCCCGGGTAAGCTGATGCATGCCTTCCAGTGTCCAACGTGCGTGAAGGCGCCCCATTGCCGCCTGCCGATCTTCGGACATTTCCTGCAATAATAAAACAGCCGTGGTATCCATACGATCTATTAAAAGCCGTTGAGCATTCAATCTCCACCAACTGTTAGGGCTTGAAAGATATTTTACCAATTGTTCAGTGGCAGCATCTCCCAGGGAAAGTCCTTTTATCCACGCAGCAGGCGCCGCGGCGGCAGCTGAAATGCGGTAAATCCTGCCCATATTATTCCCCTCATATAATCCTCCTTCTTTAACCGCTTCATCCGACATCCACTCGGGATGTTCTATTATTTTCCGGTAATAATCCAAGACATACAATGCCCCATCGGGACCTATATACATGTTCACCGGTCTGGACCAGAAATCGGTGGACGTAAGGAATTCTTTGTTGGGTCGCCCGGCCCTGCTGGCAATAAAGCTGGCGCCATTTGCTTTTAAGCGGTCTGCATGTACCAGGTTGCTTACAGACTCGCAGACAAAAGTTGTACTATCATTAAACGGTGATGGGAAAGCTCCACCGGTGTAAGCCGTTATACCGCTGGAAGAAGTCATTACCCCTACTCCACTGAACAACTGCCGGTCGGGGCTGATGGTGGTCTGAAATACTTCTGAAACATCTCCATGATCGGAGATAGACTGGGTGGCATTGGAAACCAAGAGAGCCGGGTTTCGCTCAAGATACCTGTTGTCTATCACCTCCTGATAAGCATGGTTACCGTTGTTGGCAAGCAGGTGATGACCCCATGGATCAAAAGTTTGCCCGAACTGCGCCCGACTTGCCGTCATCTCCAGTTTATGCCCTTCTAATTGGAAGCGAACACTTCTCCCGTTTGCATTTTTAGGAAGACGGGGAGTATCGGGTTGATCAGGATAATATATCTCTGTTCCCTTGTCTCCGAACTCCTTTTCATATTTCCTGCCGCCAATGGCACCAAAATGCGCCAGGTATATCCAGTTGTCTAACCCGTAGGTTGGATTATTGACATTCACATGTGGGTTGGAAAGAGAAAAGCCGGTGAGCAATACCTCTTTTTTATCCGCCCGCCCGTCACCGTCGCTGTCTTCCACATAATACACATTGGGCGCATCGGTGATGATAAACCCACTCTTCCATCTCATGATCCCATTGGGGAACATCAAACTGTCCAGGAAAACTGTTCTCTTATCCATCATCCCGTCGCCGTCTGTGTCTGTCAACTGCACGATCCTGCCCCTCCTGCCCTTATCTACCGGATAACCATGCATTTCCACTACAAACAAACGCCCGTATTCATCTATCTCCATGTCAACAGGGTCTGACACCAGTGGCTCCGAGGCAATCATCTCTACCTTAAAGCCAGGCTCCACTTCAAAAGTAGACAATGCCTTATCAGGAGGTATTGCGCCTTCATTATAAACGATCGTATTACTGTTGTGGCAAGCGGAATAAGTAAGAAGACAAGAAAGAACCCAAAAGGCCTTCCCGGTAAATGGAGGTATTACCATTGTTAATAAAATGAATTATATAAGGAATGACTTTCCGAAACTATAACTATCCGCTGATACCCCAAAAGCAAACGAGCTTTTCGGCGAACATCGGCGAACCGTTTCCCGGCAAAAAAATTATTTATACGACGTTAGGGTTTTACCAAAGACCATCAATCACTTGCAACGTACGTTCCACTAAAATCTGCCCACCCTCCGGACCAACCGGAGTACCCTGTACAATTGCACTGTAACTGCCTCCAGCTACAGCCTTTGCAGTTGGAAGATATGTACCAGGCCCCGCAAGCTGCACGGTAATCGTTTGCAATGCTTTGCTACGCGCCTGTATCCTAATCCCGTAATCTGTAAAAAGTTCAAAAGGATTTGTACAAATCACCACGTCCCCTAGACGTACCACATGTATCTCTGCATCATAGATAGGCTTAGGGTTGCTTTTCTGCATCTCATACCGCTTCACAACGTCATCATACCAAGTAAGTTTTGTAAATATCTTGTCTTTGTCTTTCGGATTCGCTGCTATCTGAGCCGCCGTTTCCTGTACTATTCTTTTTGAGTCCTCATACTCTCCATCGGTTACAATTCGCATAGGTAATTGGAGTACTTCTACTTTATGTATGAGGTTCACATCTTTGTATCTATCCTCCTTTACTGTTTCATACGAATCCTCGACAGCCCTCACTATTTGACGTGCGATTGCATCAATACGGCTTAATTTCTGAAGGTTGCGCATACGCTCATCTGATCTTCTCCCATACATCAGGTGTGGCGATTGGTCTCCCGCTGCACCACACCATCCCGTGACAAGAAGGCTCTTCCCAAATCGTTTCTTCAATGATACCCGAACTGCATGCCAATAATCTGCATTAATTAGGGTATCCTGCTCCATCTCCTGTGCAGGACAGGCAACTTCTATACTGGTCGCAATTAATTCTCCCGCTTTATTCCAGAAAAAAAGCGTATTTACATCAGAATCTTCATAGCCCTCAATATTTCTAAACTCCTGTATATTAGTATTACCATACATTCTTGCTGTTCCGTCAAGGTAAATAGAATTACCTTTATCTGGTTTGTGGTCTGTACCCCACTCGTATACCGCACGACGATTGCGACCAACATTGGCATACGACTGACCCCATGTAACACTACCCAGTGACCGGCTATCCCATGCCTTTACTATTGCTTCAGCCACGCGGTTCGCACACAGTTCTTGGTAGTCCTCTGGCTGAGTTACCCCTTCTTTAGGAATGTTATAATTCCACGAAGGGTCTCTTTCTATCACAGGCCCCGTATGGGTATGTGTAGCGCTCAATACAATCTTCATTACATCTAATTTCGGGATTTGTTGATGTACCTTTTGTCGTACCATCTCAGTTAATATTTTAGGGATACCGACGAGATCACATGCAACAAATATGGACTGTTCAACACTCTTGGTTCCATTACGTGATTCAAGAACTAAGACATTCGCAAGAAGTGGAGTTCTTATCGCGTGAGCAATCCTGAGATAAAACTGACCCTCCAACGCTACAGGCAAATCTGGTGTTATGTTAGCCTCTGCTGTTCCAATATAAAAATCATTACCAAAAGAAAATGACACAGAAAATAAAAATGCAGTCCCCAATAAACCAACCTTAAATACTCGAATTAATTGAGTTTTTTTAAAAGTGACCCGTTTAGAAAATAACATGTTTTTAAGTTTCATATTCGTGATTTTATTGATTAAGAAATTAAATTAACTGAGACGAAATGCCCAACTACGAAGAATGCCAATTACTTTTTTTTCAGAATAACCAAATCATTCAAAAGTCTGTCAAAAATTTCAAGGCTACAGATACCGGTCGGTGAGACGCCGACCGGAAAGTCGGAGAAGAAGTGAAAAACTGGCATGCATCCCAAGCAAACGTATCAAAGCTATATGTACCCTTTAAAATGTCAATCAACATAGTATACTATAACAATTTGGATTATCCAACTAACCCATATTTACCAATTAGGGTTCTGCGTAATAGTTTCACCACTTAATGCAATTTCTCTTACAGGAACAGGATATAAGTAATCTCTTTGAGGATCAAAGTGTCTCGAATTGGCATCCTGTACTAATATATAATTATCACTGGTAACGTTCGCAATACCGGTGTAAACATCCGCAAAAAAAGTGGCTCCTATCATTCTCTTCGGCAAAACCATCTCCGCTGTTTTCCATCGTATTATATCATCATACCGAAACCCTTCCTGGGACAATTCCACACTTCGCTCCCGGCGAATTTCAGTTTTCATATCCAAATCGTGGTTTGATACAAAAGCATTGGTCAAACGTGGCATGGATACCCGGTCTCTAAGCAGGTTAATTGACTTATCAAGATCTGCATCTGAAATAGCTCCGTCTTTTTCAAATTTTGCCTCAGCATAATTAAGCAATACCTCGGCGTAACGGATCATTGCAATATCAACAAAGGACTGCGCATTTGTCCAATCCGCCACAATGCTATATTTCTGGGGCGAGAAACGCGTGTTGGCATATCCTTCGTCCCATTTATATGTTGCAGGATTCCCAAAGGGTTCCCCTTCTGTAAATAAAGACGCATCCATTCTCGGGTCCTTATTTTTAAATACTGATGCCGGAGAAGTCTCAGGCCATTCCGCTAATGGTGATTTGTCAAAAGGCAAGCCATCGGTACAAAGATATTGCTCAATCATTGCCCTTGTAATATTAGCACGACCATTCTCCAATTCTCTGCCAATGTTATGGCTCTTGATATTATTTCCGATATTCTGCCCGTACAATACGGCAAGAATATTTTCTTTATTGGAAAATCCTTCCCCTTCATTTTGAAATAAATAATAATAGGATTTTTCAGTATATAAACCATGTCCCTCTGCCATCACAGCTTCTGCTGCTGCAATAGCAGCAGAGAGGTTGGTTGACGGGTCTCCCCAACTATGATATTTTTGGTGGGTTCCTATATACAACCCCACCCGCGACTTCAATGCCAGGGCAGCGCTCTTTGAAATTCTGCCGTATTCGGCCTGCCCCAATTGTAAGAAGGTGGGAAGGTTTGCAGCAGAGAAATCAAGATCGTCATAAATCTGCTTAATGATTATTTCACGATCCGTACGACCTTCCGTGAATTCCGGGGAATCAATATCCAGAACTTTTAAGACCAGGGGAATATTCCCGAATTTCTTAATCAGGTCAAAATATGCATAAGCCCGCCAAAACTTCGCTTCGGCTATCCAGCGATCCTTACTTGAAAAATCAGCATTCTCCGATTTTTCAATGATCTTGTTAGCTGTAAAAATCAATTTGTAGGGCGTATCCCAATCGGAGGAAGTGGAAGGTGTTACCCGGCTCCCGTCACTTATATTGTTTAACGCAAGGGGGGAAGCAAAATCAGACCGGCAGTCATCGTAAACGATAGCAGGACCACTAACGTATGTATATAATTGATTACAGGCAGCTTTGAAATTGTCTTCCGAGTTCCAGAAGGCCTGGTCCGAAAGATTTGTCTCCGGAATCCTGTCCAAATTCATATTACACGAAACCGTCACGAGTATAATGAGAATTGGTAAAATTAGAATTTTAATATGTTTCATATTAATGCTATTTAAAACGTAACATTTAAACCAAACAAATAAGTGCGAAAGAAGGGATATACAATTGAAGCATTATTCGGATATTCAGGGTCCACAAACGAAAATGTTTTTGTAAATTCAAACACATCCTGCCCTGATACAAAAACTTTCACCCGGTCAATCGAAAATCGCTTAGTAAGGGATTGAGGTAAGGTATATCCTAATTCGATATTCTTTAAGCGAATATATGCGGCATTCTGTACCCAATAGTCCGATGCCCAGTAACTTTGATCCCCATTACTATAAGGCCGGGGCCAGAAGGCGTCACGGTTATCCGGTGTCCAGTAATCACTTTGCTCTGCGTACGGCATCTTCCAATCGTACAGTAAAGGCTGGAAATCGCTGTTTTCCATAAAGAATAACCGCTTACCTACGCCCTGGAAGAAACCGTTTAAATTAATACCCTTCCACTCCAAGCCAAGATTAAGTCCAAACAGGTAGCGCGGGGTTTCATTTCCCAACAACACTAAATCACCATGATTTTCAAGAGTGCCGTTTCCTCCGCTGATTTTCTTATCCTTATCAATATCTAAATATTTCATATCCCCCTCTCCTGTTTTGGCATTGATGAACACCCCATAATCATCATATTCTTCATTGGTCTGAAAAAAGCCATCCGTTTTGTATCCCCATATTGTTCTTAACGGCATACCTTCGATCAACGACACCATACCCGGAAGAACCACCTTTCTTCCACTGTATTTAACGAGCTTATTGGTATTGTCCGAGAAATTTCCGGAAATCCAATACTTGAACTTATTTGACATTTCCCTCCATTCTACATTCACTTCCCATCCTTTGGTTTTTAACTCCCCTATATTATAAGTGGAGAGACCAACTCCAATAATTGACGGCACTTCCAAATTTGCCAGCATGTTTTTATTTGTCTTTACATAGTAGTCGCCGGTAATGCTTAAACGGTTATTCATCAACGAAACGTCAATACCAATATTTGAGGTTTCGATAATTTCCCAACTCTTGAGAGGAGAAGCAAGCTGGCTTTGGTAAATCCGGGTATTACGTACATTATTAAATGGCAGGTCTGAATTGGCATTCAACATACCAATGTAATCATAGTAACCCAGGGCGTCTGAATTCCCCAACTGCCCCCAGGATGCCCTAACCTTCAAGCTACTAACAACATCGCTGGTGGGAAAGAAATCCTCATTGCTGATTACCCAACCGGCAGAAAGGGAAGGGAACGAACGCCAGCGATTTTCTGGAGCAAGCCTTGAGCTCCCGTCATGTCTCAGGTTGGCCTCAAATAAATATTTCTCCTTAAAATTGTAATTTAACCTGCCGAAAAAACCCATTGTGGCATAAGTCAATATGGCATCTGATACAGTGGCACTCTGCGCATCCCCCCAATTCAGGCTAAAGAAATCGTTCGTTACTAACTTGTTAATTCCACTGCCCTGGGACTCGTTCCTGTAGTCTTCAAATGAATATCCGCCCAGGAGCTTAAACTTATGAAACCGTGACAATTGATAATTATAAGTAGCAAAGGTCTGAAAGGAACTGAAATTATAAAAAGTTGAACTTTTTGACATGCTGTTCGTGGGATTAAAATCAATGGGAACACCAGCGGCTCCTATATTTTTTAATGTTCGGCGAAAGGCCAGACCTTTACCCACCCCTATGCGCTTTGATCCGACTACGTTTAAGTCGAGCCCTCCAAGCACATCTGTTATTGCCAGATTTGCGCTTCCTTCAAACATGTAATTTTTGCTGTTATTTTCTCCTTCCTCTTTTTGCACCTGAATGGGGCTGGGCCATATTCCGTTACCAACATGGTACTCACCTGTTGGAAGATACGGAGCTATCCAACCCCAAAGTTTATATGCATTTGTAATGAGCGACTCTGCTGAAGTTACAGGTGCATATACGTTGTTGTTCGTATAAGAAAGAGCCGTATTAAGAGAAATCTTCTGGGTAAATTTATTTTGAAGATTCAATCGAAGATTATACCTTTCTTCCGAATCATCAGCATACCTTAAGATCCCTTCACGATCATAATAGCCTGCTGAAAAGTAATACAGGGTTTTATCATTACCGCCCCGAAGCGATACATTATGACTTTGTATCGGATTGGTTTTTCTTAATGCAATAGCTATCTGGTCAAAATTGCCATAAGACAGCCAAACATTAGGATTGTATGTATCAATTATAAATTGCTCCCCCGGAAAGTAGTCAGACGGTCGCGTTCCCACGTAATATACCGTGTCATATACATCCAGGTTCTTACCTTGCATCCACGAATATTGAATTGGTCCCCAATATATTATCCCAGTTCCGTTTAAAACGGCCTGATCAAAATACTCCGCCTCTTCCCAGCTATTCATTCTATGTGGCATCCGGCAAGCCTGAGTGACTCCATAATTACCGGAATAATTGACCTCTACCTTTTCTTTTCTCCCTTTTTTGGTGGTTATCAACACCACTCCTCCTGCAGCATTAGACCCGTAAATGGCTGCTGCAGCTGCATCTTTCAAAACAGATACACTTTCTATATCATTTGGATTAAGCTCGCTAAAAGAACCTCTTACACCATCTATAATTACCAATACATTTACGTTATTAACTGAAGAAAAGCCCCTGATTTGAATTTGATAATTTTCTGAACCGGGTTTCCCGCTTGTTCTACTGATCCCTACACCCGGAATGGCTCCCTGCATAGCAGCCAGCGGTGTAGACAAAGTTCTGTTTTCAAAAACTTCCTTAGACACCGTTGCTACCGCTCCGGTAAGATTTACCTTTTTCTGCGTCCCATACCCCACCACTACTACATCCTCTAATCCCGCAATGGCTTGCGCCAATACTACCTCAAATACCGTCTGATTTCCCACTTTAACCGTTTGAGTTTCATACCCCACAAAAGAAAAAACCAATTCCAGGCTGTTGACGGAGGGCACCGATAACTGAAACCTTCCATCGGCATTGGTGGTGGTGCCTAATTGGGTACCTTTAACCGTTACACTTACCCCTTCCAATGGCTCTTTGCCGGCATTGGTAACCCTGCCGCTCAGCGTAATATCTTCCTGAATCACCGGCTCTGGCGTTGTTTTGGGTACTTCTATTGGCGCCGCTTTTACCACAATCAACCGCTGATTTACAGTATAGGTTAAAGCCTGATCCTGCAGGCATTTGTTCATTACCTCCTCAATGTCTGCATCTTTTACCATAAAGGATACCGGCCTGGCATTTCTTAATACGCCCTGTTCCCAAAAAAAGGAATAGCCGGTTTGTTTTTTGATCTCGCTAAAAACATGTTTTAGCGTACTGTTTTTTACAGAAAGACTGATCTGCTGGGAGTATACACTGGCTTTAGCCTGTAAACACATCGCAAATAGCAGAATACTGGTCAACTTCATAATTGACAGAGTTTTGGAAATTACCTTACCGGGTGGTAAAGGCACACCATTACAAAAAATTTGCATACTTTTGTTCCGTTTTTGGGTTAATGAATAAACAGTTCCAACAATTGTTTTTATCTGACTCAATTCCTGCCGGATCCCGCCGCGAACGGAATCCGGTTTTTAATTGACCGGTATACTGGTTTTTTATTTAATTTCTAATTGCCTATAATTACTTTCCCTTCCTCCAGCCTGCAACTGATTCCGTTTTCCCTGAGCGCCTCCAACATTCTCGACAATGGAATATCTCTGTTAATCATTCCGCCAAAGGCTTTGTTGGGGATCTTGCCCGTATATGCAATTTCCACATTGTACCACCTGCTGATCTGATTCATCAAACTGGTAAGCCTGGTACCGTCCATTACAAACTGCCCATTCAGCCAGGCTATGGCATCTCCCGGATCCATATCTTCCATAACTTCTATTCTCCCCTCACCCCTGTCAATTACCGCCTGCTGCCCCGGCATCAGCAATGCCGATCTATCATTATGTTTTACCGCTACCTTCCCCTCTAACAGGGTTATTTTTAAAGAAGGCTCCTCTTCATAGGTGTTAACGTTAAAACGGGTACCCAATACCGTTACCTCGGTATTCTGCTTTACTACCACAAAGGGTTGCTTTACATTATGAGCCACTTCTAAGTAGGCTTCACCCGTTATTTCCACCCTTCTTTCTTGCCCCTTAAAATAAGCGGGGTACCTCAGGGTGCTTTCCGAGTTCAACCATATTCTGGTACCGTCCGAAAGGGTAATAGCCACTATTTTACTGCCTCGGGGATTCGCTAAAAGATTATAAGATAGCGCCCCTTCCGCATCTGCTTTTTTTACCCTGTACTCAATGCCGCCATCATCTGACTTTATAAGTTCCACCTGTCCCTGTCTTGCCATTACACCTTTGCCCACACTGTCCAATATTATTCGTTCCCCATTGGAAAGGGTGATCATTGCATGACTGGCAGCAGGAGCCGGAATATCAACAACAGCAGCAGCAACTTCAACTTCTGCTTCCTGATGAGGCATATTCAGATTCCTATATGCCCAGTAACTGACCACAAGCAAGACAATAGAAGCTGCAGCGCTCCAGTACAGTCTTAGCAGGCGCACCACCCTGGTACTTCCGCCTTTCACAATTCTCATGCTCAGTTTTTTGCTCCCCTTTTCCTGATTAATTCCACGGAATATTTTAAACTCTTCCGTTAATTTCTGGTCATTGGTAAGGTCAGCAAACAAACTTTCATTTTCCGGCAATTCCTTTCTCCAGGCATTTAATATTTCCTTTTCCTGCCCGGTAAGTGTTCCTTTCAGGTACTTTAAAATAAGCGTTTCTATTCCAGCGAAATGGTCATTCTTCATTCAAAATATATTATAGCAAATACGACACAAACCCCTACGACTGATTTCTCCTTATCAGGTATTATACAGCCGCCAAAAAGCAACTGCAGGCAGTGTATTTATAAGTAAGACGGAGAATCATCCGTTTTGTCAAAAAGAAAAGTTGATTTTTTATCCGGGATTTACGTTTAGCCCCAAACTCCGCACTGTTAATAAAAACTCGCTGAACCCTGAGGCTTGCCATGATTTACATGATCCCCATTATAAGATGGATCATCTTCTTTACTAAGGCTGTACGCAATAACCGAATGGCGCGTGATTTTTGTGAAGTAACGTTTGAAACGGAAATATTCAGTTCACCGGCAATCTCTTTGCTTCTTAAGCCTTCTATAACACTGAGCTTAAAGACATCCCGGCATTGTTGAGGCAGTTTTTCCATTTCCTCATAAATATGTCGCAGCATTTCAGCACGGGTGGTTTCAATATCCATATCCTGTACGGAGGGTTCCACAAAAAACTGAAGTTCAGTTTGCATCTCCCGCATCTTTCTTTGTCTTCTTATATAATCCACACAGGCGTTTCGTGTTGTGAGGTACAAAAAACCCTTTATATTTTGCACACTTTCCATCTTCTCTCTGCTGTTCCAGAGTTTGGAAAAACTTTCGATAACAAGGTCCTCCGCCTCTTCCTGACTTTTAATAACGCGTAATGCAAAATATACCAGCGCCCGGTAATATTGTTCAAACAACACTTCAAGTGCTTCATGCTGTCCATTATTCAAACGCACAACTATATTAGTATGGTTGTTGGGCAAGGTCATCTGTAAAAACGAAAAAGTCTGTTCTTTCAAAAATAAGAAAAAAAATCTCCAAATCCATACTCTTAAATTTAAGTCGCACCGGGTCTTCATTCTTAGCTATGGTGATCAGGTATGAGGCCCTGGCGACGAGCGATTCGCCGGGGTCTCATCATTTATGCAGGTGAATGGCGATGAAGACCCCGGCGGGACAGAAAGTTCACAAAACCTTGGGTACGAAGACTCCGACGTGATACATACTGTTTTATACTCCTGGCCTTCTACTCGGGTTTCTTTTGTTGTGAAAACAAGAAAGCACCCGAACCGTGCCTCTTTCTTCATAGATAATGAAATACAGTAAGTAAGGAAATTTATTAATTTTCAAAGCCCGAATATTTTTATATCGAACTCTAAAAAAGGGGTTTGTTTCTAAGGTATTGTATGCTTCTTTTAGAGCTGTAATGAAATTTACAGGAGCGTCCACACTATACAATGTATAATAATCAATAGCGTTTTCAATTTCTTTTTGGGCTTGGGAGGAAACGATAATCTTATAAACCATATTTTTTATTAAGTTGGTTTATGGATTCTGCGGCAGATAGATAAGTATTTTCATCTTCCTGCGAGCGGTCATCCAAAACAGCTTTCGTATCAGCCGTCAATTCAAAACCACTCTCATCCTCTTCCACTATAATAGTGATGGGCTTAGATTTAAAGGTAGCTTTTATAGCATCCAAAATATCAGTGCTTACCTCTTGTGCCGATGATAAATGATACGTTGTGTACATACTGTTTTATTTTATGGTCTGTAAATTTTGTTCAAAAAATGTCTGAAACTTCTGCTTAGTCAGCATCGTGTCAATGATTCTATAAACGGTTTGTTTGTCGTCCTCTTGCAGTTGGTTGATTAATTGCAGCTTTTTAAAATCCGTCTTACCTTCCACCTTAACGTCAGCAGGCACCACTTTTCCATAGTTTAAGATATTATCAGTGGTCATATTAAAAAGAATAGCGAGCTTTTGGAGTTCTCCCACAGACAAGTTCCCTAAGCCCATTTTCGAGCTTGTTGAAATTGCTGTTTCCAATACCTAAATGAGCCGAAACTTCTTTTTGCATCAAGCCTTTTTCTTCTCGTTCCCGTTTAGCTACTTTTCCTATTTGCATACGCTCAAAATTTCAATGAAGATATGAAAAAGATTTTTTTATATCATATCAAGTCCACCGACCGGAAAGTTAAAGGTGAACTTTATGGTCACACAGGGTTTTCATCAGCCACCCATGTGGGACAGCCATGAAACCCTGGCGCTGATCTGTTGTTTCTCAAATATCATTGTAATGTAAGGCCAAAAAATGCCTGGTCCAGTTAAACTTTGACGAAGGATTTGCCGGGGTCTCATCATTTATGCAGGTGAATGGCGATGAAGACCCCGGCGGGACAGAATCGCAAAATGATACCACCTGCTTTAATTTTTATCTTATCTTCAATGTAATGACAAAAAGAAAGCATCTTTTTTTAAAATCCCCTAAGCGGATTATTTTCGGCGCATCACTTGTATTCCTGATTACTTCGTTTACATTAGTTCCTTTCACCACCCCTGAAAGCAAGTATTTACAACCAGTATCACCATCCGATTTTCCGTTTCCGTTACCGGATAGAAAGGCGCCGTTTAATGGATTTGTTGAAATAGAAACGTTATTTACGCCCGTTCCCTTAAATCAGGGAATAACAAATGATGGCAGGTTTTTGTATATCTCCTCTGATCATCACACGATAGAAAAAAGAGATATCAGAACTTTTGCTTTACTGGAAGTGGCAACGCATCAAGATAAAATCGGAGGTCTGTATTATGATGCAAAAAGAGATGAAATTTTAACCTGCAGCGGGGAATATATTACAGGAGGAAAGGCCTTTATTTCCAGAATAAATAAGCATAATCTTTCTCAGATCGAACACATTGATATCTCAAAATATACGCATCATGGCGTAAATGCAATAGTCAGAACAGGCAATAATATTTACGTGGGAGAAACAGCTGTGGGACATGATTCTCTGAAAAAATCATGGTACCGGTTCGATCATAATTTTAATTTCAAAGGAACCGTATACAACCATAACAGTGAAAAGGGAAGTTACGACTGGCAGGACGCTACTGTTTACAAAGGAATCATTTATGCTACTGACCACAATGGTTTTGTTCATGCCTTCAGCACACAGAAAGATGGTCAGTTGATTTCATTGGGCAGTCATGATTCCCAGCGGAAGTATGCGGAAGGAATTACTCAAAAAAATGGATTATTTATAATATGGAAGAATAAGACCGGCATTGTTTCAGCGAGGTTAAAAAATTAGTGGCGCCGGGGTCTTCACTCCCGGCTATTGTGAACGGCCATGAGACCCTGGTGACGAAGGATTCGCGGGGGTCTCATCCTTTACACAGATGCTCTATTGTGAAGTCCACAGTGGGGCGGTTGTTCTTATTACTCTCCTGTAAAATAATCACTGAAAGCATCCACCCTGGTATGCACGGAATCAAACAGATTTTTAGCAGACAGGGAGTCCTGAATATTCTTCAGATCATTTGCCTGTTTGATCAAAGGCTCCATCCATTGATGAAGTGCATCGTGATCCGGGCCTTTCATTTTACATTCGCTTATCATTTTGTTCAGGGCAACAGTTAAATCGTTCCCGTAAATCTGATAATTGGTTAATGAAGGAGATGGCTCGGCAGCCAACATATTGGTCATTGTTTTCATTCCATCGTAGTTGCCTGAAGTTGCTGCATCCACCATCCATTTTGATCCATTGTTCAGGGTCATTGGGTTACCCTGCATCATAGCGCCATGATGTTCATGGCTATCGTCATGATTCATACCGCCATGATGATTCCGTGACTGATTGCAGGATACGATAAGGAACAAAATACTCAGCGTTGAAAGTGTAAAAATTAGCTTTTTCATCCGTTTATTTTTTATGCTTTTAATTGACAATTGAAATTGCATGGTAAAATTAGAATAATATAAAATATAAAAACCCCGAAGAGTACATACTATCGGGGTTTAACGATTTAAA
>CAZFGP010000059.1:0-23282 GCA_964518685.1 uncultured Terrimonas sp. | reverse complement strand
ATAATTACTTTGCGAACAAACACTTTATTGCAACATCGAGGTAAGGAGGTCTGAATTTACGGGTTTATACAATATAGGCATGTCTTATCTTTGCTCATTAAACTGAGTTTCATGCTAAAAGTTGGCATTTTTGGAGTAGGACATCTGGGTAAATTTCATATCAATAACTGGCGGAACATTAAAGATGCTGAATTGGTGGGCTTTTTCGATCCCAATGAAGAAGCGGCAGCCTCAGTTATAAAGCAGTACCAACTTACCCGTTTTAACAGTCCTGAGGATCTGATTGACGCCTGCGATGCGGTAGATATTGTAGCCCCTACCACCCTGCATTTCGAGCTTTGCGAAAAAGCGATTAGAAAAAGCAAACATGTATTTGTGGAAAAGCCTCTTGCAAATAACATGGATCAGGCTAATAAAATTGTGAAATTAGCCAGGGAAGCCAATGTAAAAGTACAGGTAGGGCATGTGGAAAGATTCAATCCTGCATTTCTTGCTCTTAAAGGGCAAACCCTTAATCCTATGTTCATAGAGGTGCATCGCCTGGCACAGTTTAACCCACGAGGTACAGAGGTAAGTGTTATTCTTGATTTAATGATTCATGACATTGATATTATTCTAAGCATTGTCAGGAGCGATGTAAAAAACATTTCTGCCAGTGGTGTGGCAGTAATGACCGACACACCGGATATTGCTAACGTTCGGATAGAATTCAATAACGGCTGCGTTGCCAATCTTACCTCATCGAGAATATCTATGAAAAAGATGCGCAAAATGCGTTTGTTTCAAAAAGACGCTTATATAGGTATTGATTTTCTGGAAAAGAAAACAGAGATCATTAAATTAAAAGAGGATAATGACAAAGATGCCTTCACCTTTGATATCGAAACCTCCTCAGGCAAAAAAGTTATCGCCATTTCAAATCCGGTTATTCCTGAAACCAATGCCATTCTATTGGAACTGGAAGCCTTTACAAAATCTGTAATGCAGAATACTGCCACTGCAGTATCAGAGGTTGATGGCATGATGGCAATGGATGTGGCGCATCATATCCTGCAAAAAATACAATCGGCAAATTTCCTTACCTAAGGGTAAAATGGGAAAATATCCTAATGAAAGATCGGAGGAAAATAAATAACTTTTGGTATGCATTGAGTGATTATATCGCTGCTGCACTGGCATGGACAATTGCCTTTTTTGTGCGAAAATATCTGTCGGGTTTTGATCTGAATATATCCCAGGAACTTTCTTCCAACACCAAACTACAACTGAGTATATTTTTAATACCCTGGGGCTGGCTGGGCTTGTTTCTTCTGATAGGAAGTTACCACCGATCATTGTACAACAAATCTCTCCTCTCCGAATTTGCCGTCGCATTTGTAAGCATTCTTGCCGGCTGCCTTGTTTTGTTTTTTATCCTGATACTGGACGATAAAGAAGTCAACTATCCATATTATTATAAAGCTTTCATTTCTCTCTTTCTGTTAAATTTTATCCTGATTTGGAGCGGACGAAATATACTGCTCAATATAGCCAAGAAACAATTGCTGACAGGAAGAATGTGGTTTAATACCATCATAATTGGCAACCATTCTACTGCGTTAAACCTGTTCAATGAAATCAAAATAAACCAAAATCGTCTGGGATATAAATTCAGTGGGTTTATCTGTACCGATGGCTCAACTCAGTTGTTAAACGCTACTCTGCCAATGTTGGGCAACGCCGATCATTTGGAAAAAATATTAGATGCCATGCAACCCGATCAGGTGGTTATAGCATTGGAAAATACAATGTCGCAGGATATTACCTCCCTTATTAACCGCATAAGCGAAAGAGATATTGAAATAAAAATCACACCCAGCAACCTGGATATCCTTGCCGGATCTGTTCGTACCCGGGATGTATTAGATGCTCCGCTTATTGAAATCAAAACTGGATTGATGCCGGAATGGGAACAGAATTTCATCCGGTTAACCGATGTGGCGGTTTCAGTATTTGCGCTTATCCTGTTATCTCCATTAATGCTGTATGCTGTAATAAGGGTAAAAATGTCGTCGCCGGGACCAATTATTTTTACTCAGCAAAGAATAGGATGTAAAGGGAAAGCCTTTTCGATCTTCAAGTTCCGCTCTATGTATGCTGATGCGGAAAAAGATGGACCCGCGCTTTCCTCCCACAATGACCGCCGGGTTACTACCTGGGGAAAGACCATGCGTAAATGGCGCATTGATGAGCTGCCCCAGTTCTGGAATGTGTTAAAAGGAGAAATGAGTCTTGTTGGCCCCCGACCGGAAAGGAAATTCTATATTGATCAAATCAATTTAAAAACACCTTACTTTAAATATCTGCTTAAAGTGAAACCAGGTATAACCAGTTGGGGAATGGTAAAATTTGGTTATGCTGAAAATGTTGATGAGATGATCCAGCGCATGCAATATGATCTGGTATATTTAGAAAATATCTCCCTGGCTCTTAATTTTAAAATTATGTTCCATACCCTGCGCATTATTATGAAAGGCAAAGGACGGTAACTCTGGAATCTCAAAACATCTTTATTAATGATTTCCTTTATTTTTGAAAAAACAGTTCCAGCTTTTGAAAAAGTATCTGCTGTTCATTTTAATCTTTAGATATTGCGCAATAGGTTTCTCACAGGAACCCCATTGGCAGCAGGAGGCAGATTACGCTATTCAGGTAACCCTTAACGACCATGATCACACACTTGATGGATTTATCCGAATCCGGTACCAAAACCGATCGCCAGACACCTTGTTGTATTTGTGGTTTCACTTATGGGCTAACGCTTTTAAAAGCGACAAAACAGCGTATTGCGAACAACTTCTCGGGAAAGGTCAGTTAGATTTTTATTTTTCATCCCCGGAGCAAAAAGGATATATCAACCAGCTTGACTTCCGGGTAAACGATATTCATGCAGAACTTGAAGACCACCCGGCATATATTGATGTTGCAAGACTTATTTTGCCTGCTGCCCTGTTGCCCGACAGTCAGATCATCATCACCACTCCCTTTCATGTGAAGCTTCCACATAATTTCTCCGATGGAGGACATAAAGGAGAGACTTACCAGGTTTTACAATGGTTTCCCAAACTGGCAGTATATGATCAAAAAGGATGGCATCCTATGCCTTATTTGCAGCAGAGCGAAACTTATTGTGCAACCGGAAATTTTGAGGCCGCCATCACTCTCCCCAGGAATTATGTGGTTGCCGCTTCGGGAATATTACAGGAGGAAAACGAAAAAGAATGGATGAAGAGCCGCTCCTCCTTTAGCTGGAAGGAGCGTCGTTACCGGAAAAAAATAAAAGCAGGAACCTACAAAACGATCCATGAATTATATCCTCCGTCCGACTCCGCCACCAAAACTATTCATTACACACAAGATCAGGCACAGAATTTTGTGTGGTTTGCAGATAAACGATTTGCAGTGCATTTCGACACCTGTCATCTTACCGAAAACAAGGTTATTGATATCTATTCATTTCATCAGCCTGCCGCTGCAGAAAAATGGCATAACAGTATAGTGTACACGAAAAAAATACTTCAAAACTATAACCGGACACCATCCTTTCCTTTTACCTCTTTTAGCCTTGTAGAAGCGGCCCGAGGCACCTCCGCAAAAAACGTCTCTCCCGATCTTGCGCTCCTGGTGACGCCCCGAAAAGGAGGACTAACTCAATCTGATCTCCTCTATGCCATTAAGGGATTCCGCCAGGATAATAAGCCGCATTTAAATACCGGAGAACATTCACGGATGGATGAAAACGGTATAACATTCGGGGAAAATCAATCCCTTGAAAATTCTAATACATGCTTTCAATGGCAAACCTATTCAGAAAAAGACAGTCTGCTTAAACTTCTGAAAACTCAAATAAATATTCCGCCTCCCGTTCATAAAAAGATTCGACTTGCATGGATTGGACAAACCAACCCCAAAAACAAATACCACTATATTAATCTGACTCCGGCTTTAGGTTACAACTATTATGATAAACTGATGGCGGGAATTCTTATTCATAATTATAGCCAGCCTTTTAACCGGTTAAAATTTATCACCGTTCCTTTATTTGCTACAAGCAGCAAACAGGTCAATGGGATTGGAAGGCTTACCTATACCTGGCATCCTAAGGGTCTTTTTTATGGTGTTGAAGCCGGCTTAAGTATGGCTCGTTTTTCAGGCAACACTTATACGGATGAAAATAACAAGACCACTCATTTGCAATACAATAAACTAACCCCCCAGATCAGACTAACCTTTCGAAACTCTAATCCGAATAGTAAATTGAACCGTTTTGTACAATGGAAAACTCATATCATCAATAGAGATAATTTAATTTTTTCATGGGATTCTGTTCTAATGAAGAACAACTATTTCGTTAATTCGAAGTCCCGGACAATAAATCAGCTTCGTCTGGTTACCGATAACAGCAGAGCGCTATATCCATATCGTTATGAATTGCAACTTGAGCTATCAAAGGACTTCGGAAAAATAACCGGCACCGGTAATTATTTTTTCAACTACCCCAGTGGAGGCGGTTTGAATGTTAGAGGATTTGCCGGAAAATTTTTCTACCCTGGAGGAAAAACGAATCTGAAAAAAGGTAATGCCGGAATATATCAATTGAACCTGAGCACTTCAAAAGGAGAAGAAGACTATACTTATGGCAACTATTTCATAGGGCGAAACGAGTTCAATGGTCTGCTCACCCAGCAGGTAATGATGCGCGACGGGGGCTTTAAAGTACGAACCGATTTACTGAGCAGTAAAATCGGGAAGACCGATGACTGGCTGGTCGCGTTGAATTTCACTTCTTCTGTTTATCCTGTTCTTCCTCTAAAACTCTTCTTAGACCTGGGCTCATACAGCAATGTCCGGGATAACCGGCAGGTGGGATCCAGGATACTATTTGACGCGGGATTACAACTTTCATTTTGTAAGGATATTATAAACATATATGTCCCTTTACTGTACAGCACCGTGTACCGTGACTACTATCTAACAATTCCAGGTAACAATTTTGGGCAACGCATATCCTTTAGTATAGACATACAAGACATACATCTTAATAAGATTACCCGGCGGGTTCCGCTGTAAACCATTCCCTCAATGACAAACAATATCCAATATATAAAAAGAAAAGATATTGACCATGAGAAGTGGAATCAATGTATCGAACAAGCAGAAAACGGACTTATCTATGGTTATTCATGGTATTTAGATCATTTGGCAGAAAATTGGGATGCCCTGGTTTTAAACGATTATGAGGTGGTCATGCCTCTTATTTGGAGAAAGAAATATGGCATCAAATATCTTTACCAACCTCCTTTTTGTCAGCAATCGGGACTCTTTGGAAAAACAGCAATCATACAATCGCAGATATCGAATTTTTTAACAATAGCACAGCATACCTTCCGCTTCATTGAAATCTGTTTGAACTTTAATAACCCGCATGAGAAAACTTTTCGCAAAAACAACTTCATTCTGCCATTACAAATTCCTTATGAACAGATCCAAACAAATTTCACTACCAAATTAAAATATAATCTGTCGAGAGCACAAAAGGAAAATTTACACTTCAGGGTATTATCTAATCCTCATAAAGTAATTGATCTCTACCAAAAATCGTATGGCAGCCGATTTCAACACGTCTCGCCTGCGGATTATAGCAGATTTAAAAAGCTCTGTGATTTTTTGTCACCTGAGGGAAGTGTTATTACCCATGAAACAGTCCTGAACGATAAACCTTTAGCCCTCTCCCTCCTCCTGTTAGCAATGAATAGGCTATATTTAATTATATCAGTTACTTTACCAGAGGGACGACTACTTCGGGCTAACCACTTTCATTTAAATGAAGTGATTAAAGTATTTTCCAATCGTGAATTGCTGTTAGATTTTGAAGGATCTGATCTCCCCGGAGTGGGACATTTTTATGAAAGCTATGGCAGCCTGAATCAACCTTATTATTTCTACCGTCACAACCAATTGCCTCCACCAATCAGGTGGTTAAAAAGATGAATCAGTCATTTTTGTTTAAGGGTTGAACCGATTTTCGTTTTTCCAGAAATAATTCAGCTATTATCAAATCAACAGGAAGGGTTATTTTGATATTCTCTCTCTCCCCTTCTATCATAAAGACCGCCTGACCTCCCGCCTCTACCACAGTTGCCTCATCTGTAAAAACACTCTGATACTTCTGTTTAAATGCAGGCAATAGTATCTCACTTCTAAAAGTTTGAGGGGTTTGAACGGCTAACAATTTATTCCGATCAACCACCTTTGTTTTCTCTCCGTCTCTGATCCGCATGCTGTCGCTTACCGAAAGCACCGGTATAGCGCTTCCCCTTTCAACCGCCTGGTGGTAACAACGATGAATTAAATCTCTGCTTACGAGGCATCTCACCCCATCATGTACAAAAACCACCGATGACTCCTGGACTTGTTGTAAGCCATTCAATACCGAATGGAATCTCGTAGGGCCACCTGCCGTGATGAAAATCCTATCCGGAGCCGAAGTTTGCCGAATCAGTTGTATAGCCTTTTCTTCAAAATCTTCAGACACAACTAACACTATTTTCATATCCGCAAAAGAATGAAGAAACGCCTCCAAAGTATGCCACAATACCGGCTTGCCTGCTAATTGCAAAAATTGCTTTGGCAGGTTACCGCCTATTCGGGAACCTCTTCCGCCAGCTACAATAACGGCATATTTTTTTATATTTGATATCTGCATCTAACTCTTTATTGTTGCCTTCCGGTTAACTTTCCCCGATGCGGTAAGACTAAAATTCCGGACAAATATTATTTCCCGTGGTTTTTCAAAACGTTCAAGGATTTTTGAAAAACTTACTGATAATGCCTTAAGCTCTGATTCCTTATAAGGCTCCCCCTCTATAAACAAAGTCAGCTTGTCGCCTAACCGGTTATCAGGCAATCCGGCTAAAAAATATCTTTCAGGAATTAAAGAACTGATTTTTTTTTCAATTTCCTCAGGAAACACTTTGACCCCACCACTATTTATAACATTATCTACTCTTCCTTTCCAAATAAATGTCTGATCATTGATGAGACTTACCACATCATTCGTGAATATCTTTTCCTTTAAAAAGAAAGCCTGAATGATTAAGCATCCCCTCCTATCCATTTCAAAAGTTATACCGGGAAGAGCGCTATACTTGTCCGTTTTTTCTATCCCGTTAATTCTGCGAATGGCTACATGACTTAGCGTTTCCGTCATACCATACCCTTGATAAATTGCCGTTTCAAAAGACTGAAGTTTCTCTTCCATCGTCGGATCTACGGAGGACCCGCCTAATAAAATTTTTCTGACCGATCGCATATCGCGCACTCCACCTAATTGCATTGGCGTGAGCGGTGCAAAATCAATAACTATATTTTTGGGCAAAACAGACAGGGGCGTGCTGTTCGGTTCGATACAAAATAAGTTTAATCCACTGTATAATGCCCTCACCACCATCATTTTTCCGGCGATATAGTGAACGGGCAGACATAGCAGCGCGGTTTGTTCCGGTTTAAACCCAAAGAATACCGAGGTCATCGCTGCGCTTTGGAGCATTTGACTTTTTTCTGCCATAATGGTTTTGGGCATGCCTGTAGAACCACTTGTCTGCAATTTAATTACAGACTCCCCATTTAGCCATTCCATCATAAATTCACCTAAACGTTGAAGATTATGCTGTTCACTCTCCCTGCAATAGCTTATTATCTCCGATCCCTGTAACCGTTGCCCGTTAATAACAATTTTATTATAATCTGAATAATTCATTGGAGCAGACTAAAATCCCAGTTCTTGTTACAATCATAATGAAGCCCCGATGCATCAATCGTATAAGGGGAAGCAAAGTTATTGGTATATAATTGTCCTGTGCCTAATCCCTGTGCACATTCAGTTATTTGTGCAGCAGCATATTGAGCGATAGCATTAAGGCCAATATTACTTTCCAGGGCTGAAGTAATTACCCAGTTGCCTTCATTTAATTCAATGAAACCCCTCCACTCATCACAGGATTGGAAGCCCCCAATTAAAGCCGGTTTAAGAATAAGCATTTGCGGAGAAATAGTTTGTAACAATTGCCGTTTTTGAGCGGGAGACCTGATGCCAATCAGTTCTTCATCCAGGGCAATTTTTACCGGCATATCTTCAACCAATCGCGCCATTTCCTGCCACTGCCCCGCACCAATGGGCTGCTCAATGTAATGAATTCCAAAAGCCGAAATGCGCTTAATCTTCTCTTCTGCTTCCTTATATCCGAAAGCGCCATTGGCATCCAGGCGGATTTCCACCTCATCTTCAGAAAACTGATTACGAATAAACTGCAAAAGTTCTAATTCCTTTTCAAAATCAATAGCGCCAATCTTAAGTTTTATTGAAGTATACCCATTTTCTAATTTGTTTGCTATCTGCTGTTTCATTTCATCTTTACTGCCCATCCAAATCAAACCGTTAATCGGGATAGTAAACCCCCGCTCTGTTATTCCCTCAGAAAAAATAATTTGTCTGCTGCCGTTTTCCCAATCCTTTAATACAGTTTCAACCCCCATATAAATGGAAGGCCAGTCAGACAACTCATTCAGGAGTCCGCTTTTCTCCCCGGGCAAACGCTGGCAAACCTCTACCAGCTTTTCGTCATATCCAATCCGGTCATCATAAGATAGCCCTCTGAAAAGATTACATTCACCATATGCTGTTTTTTCTCCATCCCGCAATACCAGGATATAGGTTTCTTTATCATGCAAAATGCCTCGTGAGGTGCTCCCCGGTTTTCTAAAATGAAGGACATATTTTTTACAATAACAAATCATTAATTATCCGGATTATTTTGCTGTAATGGAGTAAAACCTGTTGCAACACATTCATTACCACAATAACCCCACCCCAAACAAGATACTAAACAATAATGTACTCATAGCCAGAACTCTGAGTTGGGGGTCCAGCAATGAAGTATCCTTATTCTTTATAACCACATAAATACTTCTGAAAAACAGGGGATAAGACAACAGATAAATCCATTTCCAGTTCCCCGCCTCAATCAAAAAACTAAATATCATTGCAGACGCCATGCCGGAAATCAACAAAAAAGTATGATACCTCTTTGCGGAGGATACGCCTAACTGCACAACCAAAGTACGTTTACCACAGGCTGCATCATTATCTTTATCTCTTAAGTTATTTAAATTCAATACCCCAGTGCTAAAAAACCCAATGGACATCGCCGGCAGAATAGTAAGAAGAGCAAGCCGATGGGTATGCAAAAAATTAGAACCCATTACTCCTACAATACCAAAAAACAGGAAGACAGCTATATCCCCTAATCCGGCATAACCATATGGGTTTTTCCCTATGGTATATTTTAAGGCAGCTCCGATAGCCGCAATGCCAACGACAAACATAAACAGACCTGAAGACAATTTCAATCCCCCGGCTCCTTCAGTCAGCAGCAAAATACCCGACAGAAGTGACAAAACGACAAAAAGAATAATGGCATTTCTCATCTGGAGGAGCGAGATAGTGCCCGCTTGAAGACTTCTTTTTGGGCCCACTCTCTCTCCATTGTCTACCCCATGAACAGCATCTCCATAATCATTAGCAAGATTGCTGAGGATCTGCAAAAAAAGTGTAGTGAGCGCTGCCAGAATAAAAACCGTCCAATGAAAGTTTTCCTGGAAGGCAGCAAGAAAACTTCCCAGTATTATCGTAGACAAAGCTAACGGCAATGTCCTTAATCTAAAGCTAACCAGCCAGGCTGATATGGAAGGCATTTCAATCGTTTAGGGGAATTTTGGAAATTGTTTAAAATCAGGCTTTCTTTTTTCGAGGAAAGCATTTTTACCTTCTTCAGCCTCCCGGGTTGCATAAATCAGGCGGGTGGCTTCTCCGGCAAAAATTTGCTGGCCTACTAATCCATCATCCATCAAATTAAAGGCAAACTTTGCCATTTTTATAGCTGTAGGACTCTTTTTTAATATCTCCTGTGCCCATTCATAAGCAGTTTGTTCTAAATCTTCGTGTGGTACCACTGCATTAACCATCCCCATTTCATAGGCTTCCTGTGCGGAATAAGATTTTCCCAAAAAGAAAATCTCCCTGGCTCTTTTTTGACCCACCTGGCGGGCAAGATACGCCGATCCAAAGCCTCCATCCACACTCGCTACGTCAACATCGGTTTGCTTAAAAATTGCGTTCTCTTTACTCGCCAGGGTTAAATCACACACTACATGCAGGCTATGACCGCCCCCAACTGCCCAACCCGGAACAACTGCAATAACGACTTTGTTCATAAAACGGATTTGTCGCTGTACATCCAGGATATTAAACCGGTTGATGCCATCCTCTCCTTTATAACCCGTTGAAGAGCGCACCCGTTGGTCACCACCTGAACAAAATGCCCAAACCCCGTCTTTCGGCGAGGGTCCTTCCGCACTTAGCAATACAACGCCTATCTCCTGCGATTCATGAGCAATGATCAAGGCATCCAGAAGTTCAGAAACCGTTTCAGGTCTGAATGCATTTCGCACTTCAGACCGGTTAAAGGCAATCCTTGCAACACCATCACATTGCTTAAAAGTAATATCGTCGTAGGCTTTAATAACTTCCCATTTGATGCTATTATTCATGAGCCTTGTTTTTTTCGCTAAAAAATTTCCAATATTGTTCCAACACAATCGGGTTTTGCCCTGGATTTGTGAAAACTTCCAGAATTGTTCTTTTGGTATTTGTATCAAAAAATAAATGTAAAGCTTCCTCAAGAGAAATTCCATTATCTGCCGACAAATACTCCCAATCAAAATGTTCGGCTAATCTTTTTGTGTTGGAGGTCATAGAAGTTTCAAAAAAATCTTCCATTTCATTTAGCTGATGTGGCGCCGAAATAATCCTGAAAATACCTCCTCCTCCATTATTTATAACTATGATTTTTAAATTATCTACCCGATTTTCATTCCACAATCCATTGATATCATAATGAAAAGCCACGTCTCCTGTAATCAGTAAAAAATTCTTCTGCGGTGAGGCAACTGCAGCTCCCATAACGGTACTGGTGCAACCATCAATACCACTTGTACCCCGGTTACAAAAGGAACCGGCTATTTTTTGGTTATCAAACAATTGGGCGTACCGGATGGCGGAACTGTTAGAAATATGCACGAAAAGACCGGAGGGAATCTTTTGAAATAATTTGTAAAAGACCAGTAAATCACTATGGGCACATTGATTAAAAAAGTCTTCATGCAATTCTGCTAGCCGATCTCTTCTTTGAACCCATCTTTCTTGATAATCTGATGACACTTTAGATAATACCGGATGAAGTTGCCGAAAAAAATCAACCGGACTCTGCGAAATTGCCCGGGTGAGCGCCTGGTAGGTATCACGTGTAGCATCATACAGATCAACATTCCAATGATGCCTTACCCCATGGTTTCGTAACAAAGACTTAATCCTTTTTGACACTATGGCTCCGCCGGTGGTAATAAGTAATTCGGGCATCCAATCCTTAGCTTCCCCCTCATCCAAATTAGTAATACAGCGGTCAATATTTTCAATAAAGCGCGGATGATGAACATTCGCTAAGGATTCGGTAAGAATAACCACATTTTCAAACGCGGCCATTTTGGATAATACTTCCTGATAGTCGGGGTTTTTAATAAACTGCCCTGCTAAAATCATCACCTTCCTGCAGGAGAAAAATTCTTCTGCCAGAATGGATAAGGATTCCGCTGCCAGTGTTTTATTTGTTTTTATCTCTTTAAATATTTTAGGAACATCACCAGTTGCTTCTCCGATATCATAAAGAGGTTCATCCAGTGGAATATTAAAATGCACGGGCCCCCGATCTGAATAAGCTGCAGTATTAAAGCCTTCACTTAAACACCGTTCATTGTACCAATAATCTGCCTGAGTTACCACCTCCCCCCTCAGTGAATAACTTTTCCTGATAAAATTGCGATATAATGCGGTTTGATTTATGGTTTGCCCGTCTCCCTGGTCTATCCATTCCTGAGGACGGTCTGCGGTAAGTACAATCAAAGGAATTCTTTGGTAATAGGCTTCAGATATGGCCGGGGAAAAATTGAGAGCAGCCGATCCGCTTGTACAAACAACAACTACCGGTTCCTGAAGTTCTACAGCCTTCCCTAAGGCAAAAAAAGCCGCTGACCGTTCATCCCGGATGCTGGTACAGCTAAAAGCAGGATGACGGCTAAAAGATATTGTAAAGGGTGCATTGCGCGATCCTGGGCATATAATTACCTCTCTCAAACCCAGTTGCGCCAAAGCCATTACAATATGCTGAACGCCTTTTTTGCCAGAAAGTTTCATATTAATATAATTCCTTCACCGGAATAATCTTTTCAATCATGGTTTTACTCTTCAAAATCGTTTCGTCCCATTCTTCCTGCG
Organism: uncultured Terrimonas sp.; assembly: GCA_964518685.1. Taxonomy (GTDB): domain Bacteria; phylum Bacteroidota; class Bacteroidia; order Chitinophagales; family Chitinophagaceae; genus Agriterribacter. The sequence continues at coordinate 10,855 of CAZFGP010000059.1, read as the reverse complement.
GATCGGAAGCAGCTGTAATTCCCCCACCCACATAAATAGCAATTTTCTCTTCTCCAATTTGCATACAGCGCAGATTGATGTACAGGTCTGCTCTTTTGGAAAAATCAGTTTCTCCAATAAAACCACAGTAATACCTTCGGTCATAGCCTTCGTGTTCGAGGATACAGTCCACGCCCGTATCTACCGGCAATCCGCCAACAGCAGGTGTTGGATGTAACTCAGCTAAAAATTCTTTTATAACAATCCCTGCATTATCCTGATACAAATAATCAGTTTTCAGATGCGCCACCCTCCCTGATTCAATGACCTCAGGGCCATTCTTCTTTATCAGAGTACAACCGTATTTTTCAAAAACAGTTTCAATATGCTGCCCCACCATCGCGTGTTCCTCTTTTTCTTTTTCCCGCCAGCGATAAGTTTCACCGTTCTTTCTTGCCTGAGTACCGGCAAGCGCCATAATTGACAATTCGGAATCCCGCTTTTTTAATAACAATTCCGGAGTTGCTCCCATCCACATCCCAGACTTCGGATGATGAGAAAAATGAACAAAAGTTTGTGGATAATCTCCGGCAAGACATTCAAAACAATCCAGCGGATCAAAACCTTCAGGTTTATTAATATTAAATTCCCGTGAAAGAATCGCTTTTTGAATTCTATTGGAGTGAATATCTTTTAGCAGTGCCCTAAGCCTCATAAAATATTCTTCTTTTGAGGTTTCTGCCGGTAATCCTACTGAAAATCCTTCCTGAGCAGGAAGTGCTTGCATTTGCAATAAGAATGCTTCATTTAAAAATTCGTTTCTGATTACAGATAGAAAGATATTCTTTGCTTCGGATCGGGGTGTAAAAGGCGCCATCCAAAAAGACAAATCCTGCTCATGTGGCAGATGCTTCGGATCAATGGCAAGCCTATATTCTCCTTTTTCCGGGTAGCGATAAATACAAAAAGCAATATTCTTTAGCAGTAAAGTACGAGCAACAGAAATAATTGTCTCATTCAACATTCAGATTTTTGCTGGCAAAATTAGGGATAATGAAGTGAAGGACAGAATGTAAAAGGTTGTTCAATTCAAAAGAATTAATTATTTTTATCCGATGGGTATGGGTTTTCGGAATCCGTCTCTTTATAGCAGTTAAAAAAAAATTCTAAAAATCTAAAGTCACCCGTATTTTTGCATTTCAGAAATACGGAATACGTTAAACAAACGGTTCAGCCTGCCATTTCCGGGTGAATACCCAAACAATCTTAAAGATGCACAGATTAAAACCTGATGTAGATATTATAGGCAATTTGCTGGAAACTGTTTTAAAAGTCAGACCGGATTCCACTTTTATTCAAAGTCTTCTTTTTCAATACCAGGAACGGGGTGGTCTTAGTAAAAAGCAACTGGAGGGATTATACCATAAGGCAGTCAAAATTGACACTATTCCCCAAAATAAGCTAACCACTCTGGAAGCAATAATAAAAAGAAAACCAACCCGATTTAAATCTGCAGCACCCAAGTCGGCACCGCTTTACAAAAAAGACGAGGATGCAGGAAAAATACTGGAATCCCTATTACTAAAATACCCGCAACACAAGAGAATTTTATTTTTAAAAGCAAAATACGACAATAATGAAACCCTTTCTGTAACAGAATCAGAGGAGCTAAAGAAATTTAATAAGATGCTCCATTGAATATTTCTGTAATTTTCCAAACAATTATTCTCCAAAAACGCACTTATCTTTTACATTTATGCATGATTTGCTCAATCCCTTCATAGAAAAAATACAGCGTAGGAATCCCGCTGAACCTGAGTTTTTACAGGCTGTTACCGAAGTAGCAGAATCATTGTTACCTTTTATTGACCAGCATCCTGTCTACAGAGACCAGAAGATACTGGAACGCATTGTTGAACCTGAGCGAGTGCTGATTTTCAGGGTTCCATGGCTAAATGATAAAGGAGAAGTGGAGGTAAACAGAGGTTTTAGAGTACAAATGAATAGCGCTATTGGACCCTATAAAGGAGGATTGCGCTTTCACCCATCAGTAACCCTTGGGGTGCTAAAATTTCTAGCCTTCGAGCAAGTATTTAAAAACAGCCTTACGGGTTTACCAATGGGCGGAGGAAAAGGAGGATCTGATTTTGATCCAAAAAATAAATCAGACAACGAAGTCATGAAATTTTGCCAGAGTTTCATGACGGAATTATACCGGCACGTTGGTGCTGACATAGATATTCCCGCAGGAGATATCGGAGTGGGAAAAAGAGAGATAGGCTATCTTTTTGGACAGTATAAACGCATTAAAGGTGAGTTTAGCGGAGTTCTCACAGGGAAAGGTTATGAGTGGGGTGGTAGTTTAATCCGTCCGGAAGCAACAGGATATGGCTTAGTATATTTTGTGGAAGAGATTTTAAAAACACAGGGAGATTCCTTATCCGGGAAAAGGATACTTATCTCAGGGTCGGGAAATGTGGCTCAATATACAGCCGAAAAATGTATTGCAAAGGGCGCGAAGGTGGTGACCATGTCCGATTCAGATGGTTTTATTTACGACCCCGATGGTCTTACCGTAGAAAAACTGCAATTCATTATTAACCTAAAAGAAAAGAAAAGAGGGAGAATAAGCGAATTTGCCGAAAAATATAATTGCGGGTATTTTAAAGGAGAGAAACCATGGAAAATCAAATGCGATATTGCCTTACCCAACGCTACACAAAATGAATTGGATGCGGATGATGCCGCCACTTTGATTGATAATGGTTGTTTTTGTGTGGCCGAAGGCGCCAATATGCCCTGCACCCGTCAGGCGGTTGCCGCCTTTAATAAAGCACAGATCTTTTATGCTCCCGGAAAAGCAGCCAACGCCGGAGGGGTGGCTGTATCAGGGCTTGAAATGTCACAAAATTCCTTACGTTTTTCCTGGACAAGAGACGAAGTGGACAATAAACTCAGAGAAATCATGAAGCAAATCCACAGGATATGTTTGAAGTATGGGAAAGAAGAAAACGGACACGTTAATTATGAAAAGGGTGCAAATATAGGAGGCTTCGTAAAAATTGCAGAATCTATGCTGGCTCAGGGACTCGTATAGTACCCCATCGTATTACAAAGCCTTATACCATTGTCTTAAACGGTGTAAGGCTTTTTTTATAATATAGCCGATTATCCGGGATTTAACGATTATTTCCTTCTCTATTGCTTCCTGGAATATAAAATTATTTCGATTCTTAAATTTCAAATTATTAAATTCTGCCTTTCAACTCCTATCTTTGCCGCAAATTTCAGGTCAATATGTCTTCAAAATGGCTAAAGCCCTTATTGGTAGCGGTTTTCAGTTTATATATATCATTTTCCAACAATATATCTTTTGCACAAACTTCGTCAGCCGGGGACAGCAAGGAACAGCAATTGAATCCAAAACAGGATAAAGAAGACGAATTAGACGTTGCCGGAACTATTTTAGCCCATATCCGGGATGATCATAGCTGGCATCTTTGGGGGCATACTTCCCTTCCTTTACCGGTTATTTTGAAAACCGATAAAGGGCTGGAAATCTTTTCTTCAGCTAATTTATCAGACGAACACCATAATCCGGTGACTTACAACGGGAATTATCCTTATAAACAAATAGATGGCAAGATAAAAGTGGTTAATAGCGATGGCAGTATTGATACCGAAGCATCAGGGAAAGTGTATGATTTTTCTATCACCAAGAATGTGTTATCAATGCTGATTTCAGTTGCTTTACTCATTTTTGTCTTTTTGGGAGTTGCCAGAGCTTATAAAAAAACGGGGGTTACATCTGCTCCAAAAGGTTTTCAATCGTTTATTGAGCCGGTTATTATTTTTATCAGGGATGAGGTAGCCCGCCCCTGCCTGGGTCATCAAACCAACCGGTTTATGCCTTTTATTCTCAATATCTTCTTTTTTATTTGGATCAATAACATTCTGGGCATTGTTCCTTTTTTCCCGGGAGGAGCAAACCTGAGTGGTAATATCGCTTTTACTTTTACGCTGGCATTATTCACTTTTGTAATTACCAATGTAAATGGCAAGAGAGATTATTGGAAACATATTTTTTGGATGCCGGGACTGCCAACCCCGTTGAAAGCATTTTTGATGCCGATTGAATTACTCGGGGTTTTCATTAAGGCTATTTCCTTAACTATACGGTTATTTGCTAATATAACCGCCGGACATATTCTGGTGCTGAGCCTGGTGTCGCTGATATTCATTTTCAAGGCAGTATCCGCTTCGGTAGTGGTAGTACCGTTTACGGTTTTCATTGGTTTAATTGAATTACTGGTGGGTTTTATCCAGGCCTTCATATTCGCCATGTTGTCGGCTTTATATATTGGAATGGCAATAGAAGAAAATCATGAACAGGATTTAGTTTTGTAATCGTTTATTATTCACTTTTAAATATGAAACAATGGTAGTAGGTAGTGTTGCCGCAATTGGTGCAGGTTTAGCAGCCATAGGCGCTGGTATTGGTATCGGTCAGATCGGTAAAGGTGCTGTTGAAGGGATTGCCCGTCAGCCCGAAGCTGCCAACGAAATCCGCACAAACATGATTATTGCTGCGGCGTTGGTTGAATCCGTATCATTATTTGCCGTGGTTGTTGCACTGCTTGGCAATGGCTAACAACAGCATTTCGTACAGGCTTTTAGCACAGGGCGAAAAGGCCTGTACATTTTTTGATTTATTATTTTTATCATAAAGTATAGCATTATGTTATTAGAAGTAAATCCATTGGTATTGCCCGACCTGGGACTGATTGTATGGTCTACTCTGGCTTTCCTGATCCTGATGTTTGTATTAGGGAAATTTGGATGGAAGCCTATTATGAAGGCCATCAGTGAAAGGGAACAAGGTATTAGCGACTCTCTGGCTACGGCAGAAAAAGTGAGAGCCGAAATGGCGCAGTTGAAAAGTGATAATGAAATATTATTGGTTCAGGCAAGAGAAGAAAGAGCGCAGATTTTGAAAGAAGCCAAAGAAATTAAGGACAGAATAGTCAATGAAGCAAAGGATCAGGCAAAAGAGGCTGCTTCCAAAATCATGTCGGATACACAGCTGGCGATAGAAAATCAGAAGATGGCGGCTATTATTGACCTCAAGAACCAGATTGGCCACATGGTGGTTGAAGTGTCAGAAAAAATTCTGCGTAGGGAGCTGGCCAATAAAACAGAACAGGAAAATTATATTAAACAACTAACCGACGAAATTAAAATGAACTAATTATTGAGATGGTGCGACCCTGGTCCTAAATCTTAAATTTCAAATCTCAAATCATAATAATGCTTCATCCACGTTTAGCAGGAAGATATGCAAAAGGTCTGATTGATCTGGCTGCGGAGCATAAGCAATTGGAAGAGGTGCAGACAGATATGATATTTTTACAATCGGTTTGCAGACAAAGCCGCGAATTTGTTGTTCTGCTGCGTAGCCCGGTGGTCAATGCGGATAAAAAAAACAATATTCTTGAGGCCATCACCCATGGAAAGGTAAATGCTCTGACTTCAGCCTTTATTAAATTACTGATAAAAAAAGGAAGAGAAAGCATCCTGCCGGAAATCATCCATGCATTTATAGACCAATACTTCAGTTTAAAAGGTATCCACAAAGTAAAACTGACAACTGCAGAACCAATAAGTGAAGTGTTGAAACAATCTATTGTACAAAAGGTAAAAGCAGATGCCTCTTTACCTAATGTGGAACTGGAAACAGTGGTAAAAAAAGAACTTATTGGCGGTTTTGTACTGGAATTTGATAACAAACTGGTTGATGCCAGCATTCTCAGGGATTTAAAGGACATTCAGAAACAATTTAAGAGCAACATCTATATTCGGAATATCAGATAGAGGTATGTTCTCCGTAAAAAAGGATATTTTTAAAAAACTTGATTAATAAAACATAAAAAAAAGGATATGGCAGAAATAAAGCCCGATGAAATAAGTGCGATACTGCGACAGCAGCTGAGCAATTTTGATGCAGGTGCCGAACTGGAAGAGGTAGGCACGGTATTACAGGTGGGTGATGGGATTGCCCGTATTTATGGCTTAAACAATGTACGTGCCGGAGAACTGGTAGAATTTGATAACGGCGTTAAGGCAGTAGCTTTAAACTTAGAGGAAGACAATGTGGGCGTGGTATTAATGGGTGAATCCAGCGAGATTAAAGAAGGTGATAAAGTTAAAAGAACTGGAAGCATTGCTTCATTAAAAGTGGGTGAAGGCCTCGTTGGCCGTGTGATTAACGTATTAGGGGAACCTATTGATGGTAAAGGCCCCATTACCGGCGAATTGTTTGAAATGCCTTTTGAACGGAAGGCCCCGGGGGTTATTTACCGCGAGCCGGTAAAAGAGCCTTTGCAGACCGGAATTAAGGCTATTGATGCCATGATTCCTATTGGACGCGGACAGCGTGAATTGATTATCGGCGACCGCCAAACCGGTAAAACGGCCATTGCCATTGACACCATCATCAACCAAAGAGAATTTTTTCTCGCCGGGAAGCCGGTGTATTGCATCTATGTAGCCTGTGGTCAGAAAGCCTCCACCATTGCCAATGTCATGAAGACCCTGGAAGATAATGGAGCGCTGGAATACACGATAATTGTAGCCGCTTCGGCTTCAGACCCTGCCCCGCAACAATTTTTTGCGCCCTACGCCGGCGCTGCTATTGGTGAATATTTCCGCGATACCGGTCGTCCGGCACTAATCGTTTACGATGATTTGAGTAAGCAGGCTGTAGCTTATCGTGAAGTATCGCTGCTGTTGCGTCGCCCACCGGGCCGTGAAGCCTATCCCGGCGACGTATTTTATCTGCACAGCCGCCTGCTGGAACGCGCAGCAAAAATAATCAGCGCAGACAGCGTAGCCAAAAATATGAACGATGTGCCCGACAGTATCAAACACCTGGTAAAAGGTGGCGGATCATTAACGGCTCTTCCAATTATTGAAACCCAGGCGGGTGACGTATCTGCTTATATTCCTACGAATGTAATTTCTATTACCGACGGACAGATATTCCTTGAATCTAACTTATTTAATGCCGGTATCCGCCCTGCTATTAACGTGGGTATTTCTGTAAGTCGTGTGGGTGGTAACGCGCAGATCAAATCCATGAAAAAGGTAGCCGGAACGCTGAAACTCGACCAGGCCCTGTACCGGGAAATGGAAGCATTTTCAAAATTCGGCGGCGACCTCGATGCTGCAACCAAAGTGGTATTGGAAAAAGGCGCCCGTAATGTGGAAATCTTAAAACAACCCCAATATACTCCCTTTGCAGTGGAGAAACAGGTTGCCATCATTTATCTAGGAACTCAAGGCCTGTTAAGCAGTGTGCCTGTAAATAAAGTAAAAGAATTTGAAGACCTCTTCCTTATGGAGATGGAAAACAAATTGCCGGAGGTACTCAATGAATTTAAAAGAGGAAACCTGCCCGAAGATGGATTAAAGAAGATGACAGAGATAGCCCATGCAATAATGTCGAGATACAAGTAAAGAATAATAAGAATACTTTTAGGTGAAGCCCCGATTCTTGAAATCGGGGCTTTCGCATTTTCCAGTGTGACCGGTGGTTCCAAATACTTTAGCGGCATTACACACGTTATATAAGAGTGAAATCTAAGTGTATTCCATTATTTAATTGACAAATGATAATTGAAAAATGGTTTGGCCGAAGAAAAACGCAATTGTATCGAATAGAGAAAATACAGGTGCTAACCCTTATTAGTTTTGTTTCTGAAATAAAAAATATAGAAAATCCAGTCTCTTGAAAGCCACAAATCTGGCAATATGAAAATAAACTTTTACCCTAACAGAAAAATACTGGTTTTCTTTTTTTACCTGGGTCTGCTATTGGCCGGGTATTCTAAGGTAAACGCCCAGGCTACTTATGCCGTACCCGTGAGCATTGGTAACGAGCCTTGCAACAGTTCAAAGAAAGGGTTTGTACAGTTTCGATATCAATCGGATATTCTGAAATTATCCAACCTTCCGCCCAGTGGTTGTAACCTGGCCAACCTGACCTATCCTGGATATCCGGGTTTTAGCGAATACGCATCGGGGATATCTTTCAATCCTAAGGATACCAGTCTCTATTTTACCCACTATGTGAGTTCGCAAAACGCCACCTATGTGTTTAAGTGGACGCCAGGGTCAGTTTGTCCACCCACCACCACCCTGGTTAAAAAATATGCGAACATGTACGTAATAGGACTAACCTTTGATGCGGATGGAACCGGATATCAGCTCAATTATACAGGTTCTTCAGGTGGAACCGGCTACGATCTGGAACTTCAAACGGTTGATTTTGTAGCGGGGACCTTTGGTCCTTCTCTCCCCATAACTCTTCCTTCAGGCCGAAATCCCTTACAGGGAAACGGTGATTTTGTGATAACGCCCGATGGACAGTTCCTCGCTATTCTGGACAACAACTATATGGCGATCAACTATAAAGATTATAACGTTCAACCGCTCAAGGCTACTATGATCAAAAAATTAAGCGGGAATGTTATTATTGGCCTATCTTATTCAGATGGGAAATTGGTTGCATCTGACTACTACAACTGGTCGGGGAAATGGCGGAGTAAATATTATGAAATCGGTATTTTAGATGGCTCCAAAACCGAAATAACAGACGCTCCCTGCTATTTCAGTACGGATATGACCGATATCAACACCGCCATCGGGGTTTCCAAAGAACTGGTTTCCGCGATTCCTACCGGAGCGCCCGGCACTTATAACTTATGTTACGATATCACAGTAAGAAATTACGGAAACTGGCCATTGAATAATGTTAAACTCACCGACAATTTAGCCTCGGTATTTGTAGGTCCCAACATTGTAAGTATTTCAGCCACCCTAATAGACAATCCGGCAGGCGTAGTATTAAACCCAGCTTTTAACGGAGGTAAGGTACCGGGACCGCCAGCTAATTACCATATTCTTGATTCCACGAAATCAAATATTCCTGCTTCTCCTGCAGCCAATAACTATTTTAAAGTAAGGGTATGCCTGACCGTAAAAAATATTCAGATTGGGAAGATATACAATAACAGTGCCTATGCGGAGGCCCGCGGATATGTGAACGCACTTGTAAAGGATAAATCTACCAACGGTCCTAACCCCGACCTGAACCATAATGGCAAACCGGATGATCCCGGCGAAGACCAGCCAACGCCTTTTGTGGTACTGACAGCAGCGGAAATGCCACCCTGCGACGCGCTGAACAAAATAATGTATAAACAGGACTTTACGACCAATAACAGTGACTTGTCCACCGGAATTCCAACGCCTGTAACAGCAGGTTCCGGCACCCCGTCAACCGATTATTCCGGAAGTTCTTCAGCCGACATAAATATTGAACAATATTCCCTGGTGAAGGACGCGAACAAAGGATACCCCAGCAGATGGATAAAGAATCTGGCAGACCATACCGGCAAGAATAGAGGCAGGTACATGGTAGTGAACGCGGACGTGAAGCCGAATAAGATCTATACCGATAAAATACCTATTAGCTGCGGTAATCTGAAATACTCCCTGTTTGCCTTTGTATCAAATATTGCCAACAGTGATTACGATGATTTCTGCGATGCCTTTGGCGGAACGATTAAGCCTAAACTCACCTTTACCGTTAAAGATGCGGCATCAGGTTTGATCATAACCGCACTGACCACTCCGGAAATCACCAGCGCTAACTGGACCCAGTACGGAATGAAATTTGTAATGCCGGCAACCGTTAATGGCAACCCGGTGACCGAGATCATCATAGAGATCACCAATGCCGCGGCCGGAGGTTGCGGAAACGATCTGGCAATTGATGATATACAATTTGGACTTTGCGATCCCACGCCCACAGTAACTGTAAACAATTCTGCCGGATGTACCAATGGTATCACTACCTTCAGCGCAGCGCTCAATGATCCTACCGTAATTTCCGGTCCGCTGGAATACCAGTGGCAGATAAGCAATAACGGCAGTAGTGGCTGGACTAATATCAGCGGCGCAACTGGCATGAATTATACTATTAATCCTTTACAACCGTCTGATATTGGAAAATACTATAGAGTAATTGTAGCAGCAGCGGGTAACATTAATAATACCAATTGCCGCTATATATCCAACGGCTTCCAACTTACGGCAAAAACCTCCTCCACTGCGCCAACAGGTATCAATGCTTCTCCGGCAGTTACCACCTGCCCGGGCAATGCAGTAAACCTTACAGTGCAGGGTGGATCTCTGGGTACAAATGCCGCATGGAGATGGTATAGAAACAGTTGCGGAGATACACTGATCGGTTCAGGCAATATGATTTCAGTATTACCTAACCAAACCACTACTTATTATGTTAGAGCGGAAGGTGATTGTAATAATACCACTTGCGCCCAGGTAACTATCGTAGTAAATCCATGCGTTATTTTACCGGTAGAGTTCCTCCAATTTAGTGCCGTACAACGTGCCTATGCCATAGATTTGGATTGGAAAATCATCACTTCAGAACAAATCAGTCATTTCGAAGTGGAGCGGGCAGATGATGGCGCTCACTTTAAAAAGATCGGTACGGTTGTAGAAAAAGTGGCCTTGAATGCAGTCGTAAAATTCTCCTACCAGGATGCAGATCTCAGTATGACTAACAATATTATTTATTATCGCATTAAAGTAGTAAGTAAAGACGGAGTGATTAAATATAGTAATGTACTGACCGTAAGAACCTCCGGGCTCAACAACGGGAAAATGAAAATCAGTCCTAATCCTGCTTCATCCTCGGTTAAAATAGAATTCTATTCTGCTATACGGGGCATAATGGAACTCCAACTGCTGGACATGACCGGTAAGATTGTTTTGCGGGAACAAAAAACCG
>CAZFGP010000058.1:7371-23343 GCA_964518685.1 uncultured Terrimonas sp. | reverse complement strand
ACCAAATTATCCAATTCCTGCTGCAACAGGTTAATTGAATGACGTCTCAACGGAAACTCCAGATTTTCTCTAACCGTCATGGAATCGTACAGGGCATTACTTTGAAAAAGAAAGCCAACCTTCATTCTTACTATATCCAGTTCTTCTTTACTTATTTTATTGATATCTTCCCCAAGGACTTCAATATACCCTTCATCTGCTCTCAACAAACCAATAATACACTTTATCAAAACAGATTTACCCGACCCTGATTTCCCCAATACTACCACATTTTCACCGCTTTTTACGGTGACATTAAAATTCTTAAGTACGTGATTATTACCAAACGACTTACACAAGTTACGAACTATTATCACCTCTTCCATATTCTCAATAGCGACATCGGATGGTATTGTTATTTCCCGTGATTGCATAATTTTTAGTTCAATCCCAAAGCATCTGTTATTTGTACGGCAATAAGATCTATGATAAATATAAGGACGGAAGATAAAACCACTGCCGAATTTGCCGATTGTCCCACACCTTCGGTGCCTTTTTTTGAATAGTAACCTTTGAAACATCCTATTATCCCCACAGCAAAACCAAAAAAGAAGGATTTTATGATAGCGGGAATAATATCTCCAATCGAAAGATTCCTCAAAATTTTTATCCAGAAGAGTTTAAAACTCGTTACGCCACTCATATTTACACCTAAATAAGTGCCATACAAGGCAACGGCATCCCCCAGTATAACCAGGAGTGGAAGCATAACTGTAGCTGCCAGTACCCGGGTTACAACCAGATATTTAAAAGGATTGGTACCCGATACCTCCATAGCATCAATCTGTTCCGTTACCTTCATAGAACCCAATTCTGCACCAATACTACTGCCAATCTTCCCGGCAAAAATGAGTGCTGTGATCACAGGCCCAATTTCTCTGACGATGGCAACACCAACCGCAGCGGGTAATTGAGATTCAACTCCATAATCTACCAGAAAAGGGCGTAACTGCATCGTCAAAACCAAGCCAATAATAAAGGTAGTAAGCATTACCAAAGGCAAAGATTTATAACCAATCACAAAGCATTGCTTTAGAAACTCAGCGGTTTCATACGGGGGCTTAAACCATTGTGAAAATAAACGACCGGCAAAATGCGTTATCCGGCCTGCTTCTTCAAAAAATTCCTTCCATAATGAAAATCGGAACATGCATTAAAAATACATAAATCTATTATGCCGGCCACCCAATCTTTAAATTCCAATAAATCATTGAGTGACTCTGTATTAGGGAAGGGCAAAAGAAAAAAGGAAAAAGGATGTTCCCTCAACTCAGCGAGACAACATCCCGATTAGATCGGGGTAGGAATTGAAACCAATATTAAAAGATAATGCTTTGTTCATACGGTAAGGGTATTGCCACCTAAACACAGTGAGAATAGTTCTTCTGAGTAACCCTGTTCAGTAAACCACTATATTTTCCACTGTTCGAATACAATCCTGATCTTTTACGGGGAAATCAAAACGTAACACTCCCGCCTTATATTCGGCTCTCACAAAGTCTGCATCAACATATTTGGGTAATTCAATGGTATGCTCCACACAATCGCAAGGCAATTCATGCAGATTGTATTTAGGCTTTCCAATTAATTGCGCATCGGGACTTAGCGCAAAAATACTGAGGTTGTCTCCTTCCCGGGTAACCATAAAGTCTTCTTTGTTGCGACCGGGAATTTCAATTTGAATGCTGTAATTGTCGGAAGTTTCTTTAACAACAATAGCAGGCTTTTTTGCTTTCTCTGATGAGTTGCCCAGCTGGCGCATCACATTAGTCCAATTGTAAGGATGCGGCTGGTAGACGCCGGGGTATTCATAATGAGAAACTGCATCCGGGTGATGTTTAAGTACAATCATATCAATGCGGTTTAATGATTAATAATAAGAATGGTACGTCATAACGCTAATATCCACTCTTTTTCAATGAGCCGTGTTACTTAAAAGCAGTAACATATCGTTCTAAGCAATTTACAACTAAATATCCAATAAAGCAATGATTATGATACAAATAAATCATGATGCTGAACAATCTTTTCTTTTCATTAGCATTTCTTCCTGAGGACTTTCGATATCCTTTGATATTTATAAAAAGAATATCTTATTAAAGTTGATTTCCGCCCTGCTTTCACTCTCCTCCAATCCTTCTGAAAAAGGTCTGTATTACCTTCCGGTTCCACCCGGTGAAACGTCCCCGTTGTACAACCAGGGTATTATCTTCGGGGTGGTTAAGTACATAATGAAAAACAAATCGTCCCTTAGGGTTCTGCCATCCCAGGATTTGGCCAAAACGAAGATCATTAAACACGAGGGTATCGCCCCAACGTTCAGCGGTATAAAACTGCTGCGAAAAACGTTTTAGCCGTTGCAGCGATTCATAATTCGCAACAGGTTTTAACAGAGAATCATTACGGGGGAAATAGGAAAACTGAATATCAGGCTGGCGATCAAATACCGAACGAAATCCAACATGATACCCGCTGTCATTGCCTGCCACCACATACCAGAGAAGGTTAGTTAAAGGGGCAGGAGTGGTAAAATATCTGGTATAGGAAATATCCTGCTGCTGTAAATCCTGTTTCACTTCCTTATCAATGGTGATCTTATTGATAATGCATAAGCTGAGATAAAGAAGAGGGATGAAAACTCCGAAACGCCACCAAAATCTACGTCGGGGATGAAAACTATGAAGCCTGAACAACATCACCATTGCAATTCCCGACCAGACAGTAAATAAGGGATCTGCAACATAAATGGCGTTGAAGGAAATGCGCGTATGACTAAAAGGCTCAAACCATCCTACACCATAATTGTTGAAGCCGTCCAGCAATAAATGAAAAAGGAGTTCGGTGGCAAAGAATATTACCCATTTACCAAAACGAATATTACGGGGATGGTGAATTTTCTCAGCTAGCAAAGCCAGTACAAAAGAGGCGGCTATTGCAAAAAAGAAAGAATGGGTAAAGCCCCGATGCGCCAACAAATTTTCCTCAGTACTTAACCATAAAACCCCTACAAAATCAATATCAGGAAGACTTTGGGCCAAGGCACCCCAAAGCATAGCTTTCTTGCCAAAGCCTTTTCCAAAAAAGGCTTCCCCAATACAAGCACCAACGGCAATGTGCGTAAACGAATCCACTTCAGATGAGAAAAGACTATTTAAAGCCTGAAGTTATATAAATTGCTGCATTCAGAATTTCTCTCATTGTATTTATTAAAACAACATACCTTCCAGTTAAAAACAAAACACTTACCATAGCCATCCTTAATGAGCAATAAATATGGGTAATCGGGTATCCTTCATTAATACGTCTGCCATACTTTCTCTGAACCAACGAGAAACGGTGCCTCTGCGATAAGCGCCCAGCACGATCAACGGATCCTGTTTTTCATTTTTCAGGGAATTGATAATTTCAATTTCGGGTATACCCTTTGTAATACTATAAGATGCCTTAGGAAAGTGTCGTTTCATAAACTCTTTCATGAGCTTATTATCCGGCAAATGTAAAGAATGACCCATTTGCTTAACCGTCAATACTTCAGCAGGATGTTCCTTCATAGCAGGTAGCATATAGCTGAACATCTTTATTGCAAGAACCGACGAAGGTTCACCATCAAATAACAAAATAAGTTTATTGAAGGGTTTGTAATGGGTGGGAACCAAAAGCACCGGACATTGAATAGCCGGCAAGATTTCTCTGACAAAACGAGTGGGTACTTTCTCCTTTCTGTTTGAAAAGGTCTCGTGTGTTCCCATTACCAGCAAATCGGCATACATACTTTCCAGCAACAACGACTGATTAGCTACTTCTTTACTACGGCGTATGGTGAAGTTCAATCCTTTCTTCTTACATACCGATTCAAAATCAGCAACGGCAGCGTCTCTGCTTTTTTTGTCGGCATCTGCATACTTCTTCTGTTTGTCCGGTGATATTCCTCCCTGTTCACTGATCAAATCATACACCTTGTAGCTGTGATACAGGTTATCTTCAAGGAAAAGCCCCACGAGGTGTGCTTTGTTCTCACCGGCAATTTGAATGGCATAATCTCTCGTGCTTTTGGAATATTTTAATCCATCGAAAATCGCGATAATTTTTTTCATCAATCAGGTAATTTTCAATCTATCATTTAATAATACTATTTGCTGACCTGCAAGCACATCATCATCCACCATTTCCACATCTCCACCATTTCCCAACACCTTTTCAATAATATCATCAATCAGATGTTTGACACAGGAAAATTTATTAAACCGGCTTCTGTCTTTCAGAGATTCATCTATCTCAATACTATCAGCATTATAAAAAAGGCTTTTGGATACAATAAGCAATCTGTTACGGTGCTGCAAAACACTCCGATACACCGCATCAAAACCGCTCACCAACTTTCCTTCTGTTGCCGCCTTTTCCAACTGATGGTACAAATACTTAATTTTAATCTTGTCCCAATCTGTAATATAGTTGCATATCACTTTAAACAGATCTTCTTCGGAAGTTTTACTGAAACTGCCTTCAATATATTCAACAATACTCTTATTGTTTACCGTTATTGATTTAAACGTATCCAATGCTTCCTTGTTTCCTAATATCAGCACAGGAAGCGGCATTGTTGAAAGCAGAATGGAGAGTCCTTCATCAATATGTTTAAAAAACTGATTCACAAACCGTCCGGCATTCATCTCCTGACCCTCAGGCGTTTTTAGAGAAAAATTTCTAATACCCGGAATATTCCCAATTCCATTGGACTTTATCTTAATGAGCCTGCACTCATTTCCTTCATATACCGTACTCCATTTTTTATTTAACACCAAAATAAAATAAGCGGGAATCTCTTTTTTTGCCAGAACGATATCCCGTATAATAAAAGATTCATTAATCAGAATGGTTTCTTCCACCGCCATGTCCATATACAATACTTTCTCAAAAACAGGAGAAACAAAAATTGCCAGGCTTTTCTTAAAAGTGCTGAAATTCAAATGATTAAAAATAGCCTTCAATTTGATCATCACTAAGTCTACGAGGTCTTCATCAAAACCCATACCCAACTCCCAGTCCACTCTCTTTAATATTTTTTGAAGATTGGACATCAATTCATCTTTCCGTTGAACTACCGGTTCAAAGGGGGTAATAATCGAGACGGAAGGCCAACGGCCTCTTTTGTCTTCTATCATGGCTTTAAAAGGGGAGATATTGGTTTGCATAGTGAAAGGTTGTCGGTTTCAAATATAATGATCTATCTAAAATACAACAATGATGCCGATCAGAACAAATCCTGATCCTACTCAATTGTTATTTGTTTCCTATTTTACACTTCTCTGACAAATAGCGACGTCAAATGATTAATGGTAGCTATGTAATTTAATTAAAAAAAACGAATTAAAAAAGGGTTGCTGTCATTCTATTTTAACCCAATCTGATTACTCTATTTTTTCCAAACGCAGAAATTTCTTCAAGAAAAAATATGCTGTCCAAAATCGAGGTGTACTCTTACCATCAAACTGTATCCTTTATCTTAATTTAGTATTCAAATTTAGGAAAATGACAAAACAGCACCTCAAGGGATTAATAGCGGCTCCGTTCACGCCTATGCGGGAAGATGGCACTATAAATACTTCCATCATTCCGCTCTATTATAAGTCGCTAAAGGCAAACGGGGTAACCGGCGCTTTTATTTGCGGTTCTACCGGAGAAGGCGTATCCTTAAGTATGGATGAAAAAAAAGCAGTAACAGAAGCCTGGGTTAATGCCGCCAGGGGAGATGACCATTTTAATATTATGTTGTTTCTGGGCGGCACCTGTATCGCTGATTGTATAGAACTGGCCCGGCACGCAAAGGATACTGGCGTTTATGCCATATCTTTCACTTCGCCATTCTACTTTAAACCGGCTAATGCTGCGGGATTAGCTGCCGCCTGCCTGGAGGTAGCCCGAACGGTTCCGGATATGCCCTTTTACTATTACCATATTCCTGTGCTCACAGGAGTTCATATTTCAATGTACGATTTGTTGCGCGAAGTTGACGGTAAGATTCCAAATTTTGCCGGGATTAAATACACCCATGAAGATTTTATGGACTTTCTTTCCTGCCTGTTTTTTCAAAACAAGAAATACGATATGCTTTGGGGGCGGGACGAGAATATGCTACCGGCATTGGTTTTGGGTACGCAGGGTGCAGTAGGAAGCACCTATAATTATGCCGCACCATTATACAACAAACTGATAGCCGCTTTTGAACAAAATAACTTCGAAGAAGCACGTTCATTACAAATGCAGGCTATCAATATGATCCGTCTGCTGGGGAAGTATGGTGGCATTGCTACTGGTAAAGCCTTTATGAAAATGATAGGATTAGACTGCGGCGGGTTCAGGCTGCCAGTTAAAAATATGACCGCTGCAGATTTTGAGCTGTTCAGGAAAGATGTAGCTGCATTAGGTTTTGAAAGATATTGTTCAACGCTTTGAAGGCAACTCAATTAAAATATCCATGAAACCATCAAAACAATATGGCTGGGTAGTTGTAGGCTTACTTTGGGTAGTTGCCCTGCTCAACTATATGGACAGACAGATGCTTAGCACCATGAAACCATCTATGCAGTTGGATATTGTGGAACTTCAAACAGCAGAGGCATTCGGCTTTTTGATGGCCATTTTCCTCTATATCTATGGATTTATGAGCCCGCTGGCTGGCGTAATTGCCGATCGCATCAACAGGAAGTGGCTTATCATAATAAGTTTATTCGTTTGGTCGGCGGTAACCTATGCCATGGGGATTACCACACAGTATAATCATTTACTGATATTGCGTGGAGTAATGGGTATCAGTGAGGCAATGTACATTCCCGCAGGTTTATCTCTAATTGCAGATTATCATTCGGGCAAAACCCGTTCCCTTGCTATTGGCATTCATATGACCGGCTTGTATGCCGGTTCTGCCCTTGGGGGATTTGGCGCCACGGTTGCGGCCAAATACGGATGGCATAGCGCCTTCCATTGGTTTGGAATTACAGGGATGATTTATGCCCTGGTACTTCTCCTGTTTTTAAGGGAAAAAAAAGAGCGGCTTGCAATGGGAACGACGAAAGGTATCCCCTTTTTGAAAGGATTAGGATTGATTTTTTCCAATACAGCCTTTTGGATTATTCTTTTTTATTTCGCAGCCCCCAGCCTGCCGGGGTGGGCTACCAAAAACTGGTTTCCCACCTTGTTTGCAGATAGCTTAGGAATGCCAATGGAAAAAGCAGGCCCGCTCTCCACTATCACCCTCGCTGTTTCCTCCTTCATAGGCGCTGTTTTTATTGGGGGACCTTTGTCGGACAGATGGGTGCAGAAAAATTTAAGAGGGAGAATCTTTACCAGCGCTATCGGTTTGGCATTAACCATACCCTCCCTGCTTCTGTTAGGATATGGACATACCCTGACAACAGTGGTGGGCGCAGGTATTCTGTTCGGCATTGGCTTCGGAATGTTTGACGCTAATAATATGCCTATCCTTTGTCAGTTTGTTCCACAACAGTTAAGGGCTACCGCATACGGCTTTATGAACATGGTAGGTGTATTTGCGGGCGCTGGTGTCACCCAGACCCTGGGTAAATTCAAAGACCAGGGGAATTTCGGATTTGGTTTTGCCATATTAAGCATCCTCGTCCTGATAGCCCTGATTATTCAACTTTCCTTTCTAAAACCTAAGGCGGGCGATTACGATGAATTAATTAACAACAAACCTTTCCCTGAGCCTGAATAAACCTAAAAAAAGCGCAGGGGGGAATTATACCGGTCAACTTTCCCAATTTTACCAATTATGCATTATTCCAAAAAAGACTTAGAAGAACTAGAGCGCTTTTATACAGGTCAGCTGCTAAACGATACTCTTCCCTTTTGGTTTCCCCGTTCATTCGACAAAGACTATGGAGGTTTTTTATGTATGCGGGATGTTGACGGCTCTCTAATAGATGACGACAAATCCGTATGGATACAGGGGAGAGCCACCTGGCTGCTTTCAACATTATACTATACCGTGGAGCAGCGACCGGAATGGTTAGAGGGCGCTGAATCAGGTTATAAATTTTTGAATACCCATTGCTTTGATACTGACGGTCGCATGTTCTTTCATGTTACCCGTGACGGACAGCCTATCCGAAAGAGGAGATATTTTTTCTCTGAAACATTTTATGTAATCGCAGCAACAGCCTATGCAAAGGCAAGCGGCGACATTGAGGCAGCAGCGAAAGCCCGTCATGTTTTTGCCGATTGTATTGCTTATGCCGGTGGCAAAAAGGTTCTGCCGTCTAAGTATACAAACACACGGCCCAGTAAAGGGATTGGTATCCCTATGATCATAATAAACACAGCCCAGCAGGTAAGAGAAACCATAGGATATCCGGGATGTGATGAATTAATATTAGATTGGATCCATGAAATAGAAAAATTTTTTGTGAAAGATAATATCCGTTGTGTGATGGAACAGGTAGCGCCGGATGGCAGTATCATAGATCATATTGATGGAAGAACGTTGAACCCGGGTCATGCTATTGAAGGGGCATGGTTTATTTTACATGAGGCATTGTATCGTAACCGGGATCCTCATCTCATTGACCTCGGTTGCAGGATGCTGGATTACATGTGGGAACGCGGCTGGGATGAGGTTCTCGGTGGAATTTTTTATTTCCGCGATGTGTACCACAGACCGGTTCAGGAATATTGGCAGGATATGAAATTCTGGTGGCCCCATAACGAAACCATCATCGCTACCCTATTGGCTTATTTAATTACCGATAATGAAAAGTATGCAGGTTGGCATCAAAAGGTCCATGATTATGCCTACAGTCATTTCCATGATAAAGAAAACGGAGAATGGTATGGTTACCTGCATCGTGATGGAACAATTGCACAAACCGCTAAAGGAAATTTATATAAAGGCCCATTCCATCTCCCGCGGCAGGAATGGTACGGTATGCAAATCCTAAAACGCCATAATGCCAAACAAAACTAATCGTATCAATTGCAAAAATCCTATATTGTAGTTCTATTAAAAAGTAACACAGAATTAAATTGACGGCTAACTCTATTTGTTATTAAAATCATCAGGATATGCGAAAGAAAACAATATTGGCAGTATTTGCCCTTTTAGTATTCGCTGCAGGCTGGTCACAGATAAAAGATGTTCCCGTTTTTATATCCGGCACAGAAGGATATAAAAGTTTTCGTATCCCGGCTATCATCGCGCTTCCGAATGGGAACCTCCTGGCTTTTTGCGAAGGTCGGGTATATGGAGCCGGTGATTTTGGCGATATTGATATTGTTGCAAAACGAAGCACCGACCAGGGAAAGACCTGGAGCACTCTTCAAAATATAGTAAACATGGACACCCTGCAGGCCGGTAATCCTGCTCCTGTGGTTGATCTCACCGACCCGGATTATCCCAATGGTCGCATTTTCCTTTTTTATAACACAGGCAATAATCACGAAGGTGAAGTGAGAAAAGGAAACGGGATGAGAGAAGTATGGTATAAAACCTCTTCTGACAATGGTCACACCTGGAGCGATCCGGTAAACATTACATTACAAACACACCGTCCGCGTCAACCTCAGGTGAACCCCTCCTATAATTTTTCAGAAGACTGGCGCAGTTATGCCAATACGCCAGGCCATGCTATGCAATTTAGCACGGGCAAATACAAGGGTCGCATCTTTGTGGCAGCCAATCATTCTATAGGAGACCCGCAATCGCAGTTTACCGATTATAAAGCACACGGCTATTATACCGATGATCATGGCAAAGCCTTTCATCTGAGTGCAACGGTTGAAGTTCCGGGAAGTAATGAATCTACAGCAGCTGAGCTATCAAATAACAGAATGATGATGAACAGCCGCAATCAAAAAGGAGATTTCCGGCAAAGAATCATTTCAATCAGCAGTAATGGTGGCAGCACCTGGGATACCACCTATTTTGATCCGGCGCTTCCCGACCCCGTTAATCAGGGTAGTCTGCTTAGTATTGGTACACAAAAAGGCAAAGCCATCCTGGCATTCTGTAATGCAGCCGATGATAAACGCCGGGATAATTTAACCCTGCGCATCAGCTTCGATGAAGGCAAAACCTGGAAGAAAAACTTTGTCATCGCTAAAAGTAAAGACGGCAAAGGTGATTATTCTGCCTACTCCGATCTGGTAAACATCAGCAAAAATGTAATTGGCGTTTTGTATGAAAAAGAGGGATATTCAAAAATTGTATTCACTTCAATACACTGGAGATAAAATGAAAAAGAACAATAGCAAAATTTCAAGGATCAAAATAGCATGTTTGATTGTTTTGCTGAGTTATGGTGACACAGGCATTGCAGCGCCGGTTCAAACGCCGCTAACTCCTTTTTCCATCCCGCTGGCAGGGAATGCTTATGTTACCCGATCTGCGCAGGGAGAAACAGCTATAATCAATAAAAACGGCCTGACCCGGTGGTCTGAAAACGGCAGTATTATAAGCGTATATTTCAAACTGGAACAGGCGGGGGCATTAGATCTGAGCATCCGTTCCAGAGCCATCAATGGTGGAAGTGTTCTTCAAATGTCGGCAAACGGCGTTAGCTTTCATTTAAACATCTCCGAAGGGGAATGGAAGGAATATCATGCCGGCACCTTAACCATTTCCAGCCCGGGTTATCTTAAAGTGGACCTGCAGGGAATAAAGAAAAACAACCGGTATTTTGCTGAAGTATCGGATATTTTGATCGGCGGCACGGCAACAGACGGCGGTACCATTTTCGCTGATGATCCCGAAAATTTCTATTGGTCAAGAAGAGGTCCTTCCTGTCATTTAAGCTATACTATTCCACAAGAAGATAAAGAATACTTTTACAGTGAGCTAACGGTGCCTGTTGGCGAAGACAAAATGAGCAGTTACTTTATGGCGAATGGTTTTGGCGAGGGATATATGGGTATACAGGTGAACTCCCCAATGGAAAGAAGAGTGTTGTTTTCTGTCTGGGATTCCGATTCAGGGAAAACGACCCTGATAAAAAAAGGTGATGAAGTGATAGCGCAGGAATTTGGCGGGGAAGGTACAGGCGGCCAAGGTTATCTGATCTTTAACTGGAAAGCAGGCAACACCTATAAATTTCTTACCCGGGGCAAGCCCGATGGCACAGGAAACACTATTTATTCAGCCTGGTTTTTTGCCCCCGAAACCGGCAATTGGAAATTGATTGCTTCCTGGAAGAGACCCCATATCAATACTTACCTCACCCGGTTTCATGGGTTTCTTGAAAACTTCAACCCCAAAGAAGGATACCAGAAAAGAAAAGCCTATTGGACCAATCAATGGGTGAGGCTGAAAAATGGCCAATGGAAGGAGATCACCGAATTTACTTTTTCCGTGGATGCCACGGGAAAAAACAAACAACGGCAGGACTACGCGGGTGGGGTTGACGATGGAAAGTTTTTCCTTCAGATGGATGGTTTCTTTAACGACAATACAATGCCGGGAACAAGATTCACCCGCCCTGCTTCCGGCAACCCACCCGTTATCAATTTTGAAAAACTGCCATAAATAGGGTGCGAAACCCGGTATCTCTATTTTGCGCAACCGATTGCATATTATGGTTGCAGATTATTATAGTAATTTCATCTTTAAAACAGGGGTTAATAATCCTTAATTTTCACATACGCATAAACAAAATATATGAACAGAAAAGAATTTGTCAAAAATGCAGGTCTTACTGCTGCCTCTTTGGCAATACTACCCGGAACAAATGTATTTGCGATCAACAAAAGAAGCGCTGAACCCAAAGTAAAGATGGCTATCCTTGGCGTAGGGTTCAGAGGCGAAGGACATCTCGATTTGCTGTTAAGAAGAGATGATGTGGATGTAGTTGCGATTTGCGATATTGATGACCGGATGCTTACCAGAGCGAAATCTATCATTACTAAGAGCGGCAAGAAAATGCCCAAAATATATACCGGTGATGCGTATGCCTGGAAAAGACTTTTGGATTGGGAAAGACCCGATGGAATTGTGATAGCCACTCCCTGGGAATGGCATAAACCCATGATTATTGGCGCTATTGAAGCAGGTGTAAAATATGTAGGCACTGAAGTGGTCCTGGGCATTACCCTGCAGGATCACTGGGATGTGGTAAAAACCGCTGAAAAATACAACGCACATGTAATGATGATGGAAAATGTTTGCTATCGAAGAGATGTGATGGCGGTTTTAAATATGGTACGTCAGGGATTGCTGGGAGAAATCCTTCATCTTCAGGGCGGGTATCAACACGATCTGCGGGATGTAAAATTCAATAATGGCGCTAATCCTCCCGGACGCGGGGTGGAATTTGGTGAAAAAGCCTTTTCGGAAGCTGCATGGCGGACCGAACATTCGGTACACCGCAATGGCGACTTATACCCTACTCATGGTATTGGTCCAATTGCACACTATATAAACATCAATCGGGGAAATCGTTTTATCAGCTTAAATTCTTATGCTTCCAAGGCAAGAGGTCTGCATAACTATATAGTAAAGAACGGCGGAGAGAATAATCCCAATGCAAAAGTAAAATTTAAATTAGGGGATGTCGTCACTACCCATATTGGATGCGCAAACGGAGAAACCATATTATTGCAACATGATACCAATTCACCACGTCCCTATTCATTGGGATTCCGGGTACAGGGTACTGAAGGGTTATGGATGGATGTGAACAATGGTATGTATATTGAAGGTAAAGCGGCCAAACCTCACGAATGGGACAATGCCAAGTCCTGGTTAGAGAAATACGATCATCCTTTATGGGCAAGATGGAGTAAGGAATCTGCAGGTGCCGGTCATGGCGGCATGGACTTTTTCGTGGAACATGCCCTGGTTGAATCTATCAAACGAAAAGTACCAACCCCGATAGATGTATATGATTCTGCTGCCTGGAGTGCGATAACCCCCTTAAGTGAATCATCTATTGAATTGGGAAATCAAACCGTAGAATTTCCCGACTTCACAGGCGGGCAATGGATGTACCGAAAGCCAGTGTTTGCATTGGGAAATGAATATTAAAATTTCTTATTGTTGTTCAGATAATTTTAGAAACACGGCCCCGGACACAGAAAAGTATTTCAAATTCCTCTGTCCGCCGCCGCTTTCCATCTCCTTCTATTAGAAGACAAAACTCTTAAACGGGGATTTTCTGAAAACCCAAAAAACTTCAATAGGGTGTGCAGTCTATTGATGGCAGCATCCCAATAAAGTCAACATAGAAAGCCTGAATGAGGGTTCCCAATACAGGATTCTATGATTTATTTTTATCCATCTTTCCATCTTTTTGTACAAACTATCCATCTATCTATACCTAAAATCATACACCATGGGCGAAATTTGCATTCATGGAAACGATAATGAAAGAGGAAAAAACAATAAAGAAGAGTTTTCCGGTGCTCAATATGAGTTGTGCATCCTGCGCCGTGAGCACACAAACTACTTTAGAAAATCTTCCCGGAGTAAAGTCGGCAATAGTGAATTACGCCAATGGTAATGCTATGGTTGAATACATTCCTGAAAAAGTGAAGCCCTTGGAAATGAAGGTTGCGTTGCAGGGGATAGGTTATGATATGATTGTAGAAGAAGAGAATATGGAAGACATAGTAGATGAGGTCCACGAAAAATCTTATCGGAGGCTGAAGACCCGAACAACATGGGCTATAATACTCTCGCTGCCCTTAATATTATTAGGTATGGTTTTTATGCACCTGCCTTATGCCGACTGGTTAATGTGGCTATTATCCACCCCAATAATCTTTATTTTCGGAAGGCAGTTTTTTACCGGAGCCTGGAAACAATTGAAACATGGGAAAGCCAATATGGACACACTCGTTGCGATGAGTACCGGTATTGCATATCTGTTCAGCTTGCTTAATCTGTTATTTCCTCAATTCTGGCTATCCCGCGGCATTACCCCACATGTTTATTTTGAAGCTGCAGGAGTTATCATAGCGTTTATCCTTATTGGTAAATTATTGGAAGAACGTGCGAAAGGGAATACCTCTTCGGCAATAAAAAAACTGATTGGATTACAACCGGATACTGTACTTAGAACCGATAACAAGGGGAATACGGAAGAGGTTTCGATAAAAGAAATTCTTGCAGGAGATGTATTGTTGGTCCGTCCTGGCGATAGAATTCCGGTTGATGGGAAAGTGATTTCAGGCTCTTCTTATGTGAATGAAAGTATGATTACCGGAGAGCCGCTGGCTATAGAAAAAAAAGAAGATGCACAAGTGTTTGCCGGCACCATCAACCAGAAAGGCAGTTTTCATTTTAGAGCTCAGAAAGTAGGAAAAGATACACTACTGGCCTATATCATAAAAATGGTTCAGGATGCCCAGGGTAGCCGGGCACCGGTACAAAAGCTGGTGGATAAAATTGCCGGGATTTTTGTTCCGGTTGTAATAGGCATTGCTCTTTTGAGTATGCTGGTATGGCTGATAGCGGGAGGTGATAATGCTTTAACACATGGGCTCCTTGCACTGGTTACGGTGTTGGTGATTGCCTGTCCCTGTGCGTTGGGTCTTGCCACTCCCACAGCTATCATGGTGGGTATCGGGAAAGGAGCAGAAACAGGAATTTTGATAAAGGATGCAGAAAGTTTAGAATTGGGGACAAAGGTAGATACTATCATCCTGGATAAAACTGGTACCATCACTGAAGGAAAGCCTGTTATTGCAACCACTTACTGGACAAACAAATCCTATGAACAAGAATTGGCTTCTCTGGAGCACCTGTCTGAACACCCGCTGGCAACAGCTATCACAGACTCCCTGCCTAAAGATTACGGAATGGTGACCTCCTTTGAGAGTATTACCGGCGAAGGGGTAGAAGGAATCATTGGTCAGACAAAATATTATGCAGGAAATGCAAAGTTGATGGATCGTATTCAGGTATCCATTCCTATTAGTATTTCTGAAAAAGCGAAAGAGTTTTCCTATAAGGCCTATACACTTATATATTTTGCAGACGAAAAAGAAGTGAAAGGTATTATAGGCATTTCCGATCAGATTAAATCTACTACGCCGGAGGCTATCGCAAAATTGCAAAAAGAAGGACTTGAAGTGATTATGGTTACCGGCGATCATGAGGAAGCTGCAAGAGCCATCGCAAGGGAAACAGGTATAAAAGATTATCGGGCCAATGCGAGCCCTTCTGACAAGAGTAATTTTGTAAAGGACTTACAATCGAAAGGGAAAATAGTGGCTATGGTGGGAGATGGCATAAATGACAGCGCGGCACTTGCTCAGGCTGATGTAAGTATCGCTATGGGAAAAGGTAGTGATATTGCTATTGACGTTGCCCGCATGGCTATAATCTCATCCGACCTTACAAAAATTCCTAAGGCTTTCAAGCTAAGCAAACTTACTGTTCAAACCATCAAACAAAATTTGTTTTGGGCCTTTATATATAACCTGATAGGGATACCCATTGCCGCCGGTATCCTGTATCCGATAAACGGGTTCCTGTTGAACCCCATGATTGCAGGTGCAGCAATGGCGTTGAGTTCTGTGAGTGTTGTAACCAATAGCCTGAGATTGAGAACAAAGAATTTATAATCATATAAAAAATACAACTATGAAATTTAAGACGAACGTGATGTGTAATAATTGTATAGCTAAAGTAACCCCTTTCCTGAACCAGCTGGCAGGTGAAAACAATTGGGAAGTGGATATTAAAAATCCTGGAAAAACACTAACCATAAAGAATGATAAAATCAAACCGGAAGAGGTAATCAGGGCTGTTGCTGAAGCAGGGTACACTGCAGAAAGAATGTGAAATTAAGAGGTTGGCTTTCGACAAGTACCCTTCGACAAGTACCCTTCGACAAGTACTCTTCGACAAGTACTCTTCGACAAGTACCCTTCGACAAGTACCCTTCGACAAGTACCCTTCGACAAGTACCCTTCGACAAGTAC
>CAZFGP010000058.1:0-7271 GCA_964518685.1 uncultured Terrimonas sp. | reverse complement strand
CCTTCGACGAGCTCAGGGTACTTGTCGAGGATCTTTTACCCTGAGCCTGTCGAAGGGGAAAATATTACCCCTTAATATCCGTTATCCCATAAAATCTCTATTTTTGCAATAGTAATGAAAAAACTGGCGGCAATTCTTCTGATGACTTTGTATTCTCTCGCAACGATGGGAACTACCATCGCCATGCACTATTGTATGGGCGACAAAATGGGTGTCAGTTTAGGATATAGCAACCCGGATGTTTGTGAGTACTGCCATATGGAAAAACATCCTGATGAATACACCGATCATTGCTGTAAGAACGAAAATCACTTTGTAAAAGTTACGGCGGATCAGGATATTGCAGTTTCTTCTCAATGGGTAAAATTTTTTGTTGCGCTTGCCACTACTGCCGCTCCGGCTTTTCCCGATCTTGCGCTGAGTTCTCTTTTTAAATCACCGGCAAAGGGAAAACTGATACCACCGGAAATTCCACTTTATCAACGTCATTGTAATTTCAGAATCTGATCTCCCCCGTCCTTTTCGCAAGGGTAATCATGCAATAGGCACATTCGATTGTCTCTTGTTCCCATTTTTATTATAACAGATAATAGAAGAATAGAATAAATTAAAAGAATTTATTACTATTCTTCACATATCATCCAATAAAAAGTATTTATGATTCCTAAAATAATATCATGGTCGTTGAGAAACCGTTGGATCGTTTTGTTTCTTACTTCCGGTGCATTTGTATGGGGCATTATTAATCTGTTGAAGAATCCGGTAGATGCGATTCCCGATCTTAGCGAAAACCAGGTTATCGTTTTTTCCGAATGGCCCGGACGCAGTCCGCAGATTATCGAAGACCAGGTAACCTATCCATTGGTGTCTAATCTTCAGGGCATAGCTAAAGTTAAAAATGTGAGGGCCACCAGCATGTTTGGTATGAGTTTTCTATATATCATCTTCGATGATAACGTGGATATCTATTGGGCAAGAACGCGGGTCCTGGAACGACTAACCTATGCGCAGCGTCTTCTGCCTGAAGGGGTGGTGCCAACACTTGGTCCCGATGGTACAGGCGTAGGCCATATTTTCTGGTACACGCTGGAAGCCAATGATATGAATCTTGGTGAGCAGCGCGCCATTCAGGACTGGTATGTAAAACTGGCATTACAAACGGTATCAGGTGTTGCAGAAGTAGCCAGTTTTGGAGGTTTCGAAAAACAATATCAATTAGTTATTGATCCGGTTAAATTGCAATATTATAATATATCCCTTACAGATGTGGTGGATAAAGTAAAGTCCAATAACAATGATGTTGGAGGGAGAAAATTTGAGATGAGTGATATGGCTTATATCGTGCGCGGGCTGGGGTACATTAAAAATAAAGAGGATATTGAGCAAATCCAGGTGGCTGTCAGAAATGGTATCCCGGTAAGAGTAAAAGATATTGCTGCCGTTCAAATGGGAGGAGATATTCGCACAGGAATTTTTGATGATAACGGAAACGGAGAAGTGGTGGGTGGCATTGTGGTGATGCGTTACGGTGAGAATGCGGATGCCGTAATTGAGGATCTAAAAATAAAATTGAAATCTGTGGAAGCCGGTCTGCCTCCGGGGGTAACCTTCAAAATTGCCTATGACCGAAGTCAGCTTATAAAATCAGCCATTGAAAATATCAAATGGAAATTATTGGAAGAGATGGGCATCGTTACGCTTATTGTCATCCTCTTTTTGTTTCACTGGCGCAGCGCTTTCAGCATCATTATCCAGATCCCCGTTACTATTGCGATCAGTTTTATTTTATTGAATCTTTTCGGGGTCACCTCTAATATCATGTCCCTTACGGGGATTGCGCTGGCAATAGGTGTAATAGTAGACAACGGGATTATTATGAGTGAAAACAGTTATCGCCACTTATCGGAGTATCAAAACAATAAAAACAACTTGTTATGAGACTGTTCAAAAAAAATAATTCCAAAAGTTATACCCCCATACCAAAAGCAAAACGGATAGAGTTAATAGAACGGGCTTGTAAGCAGGTGTCCCGTGGAGTATTCTTCTCCACTGTAATTATTATCACTTCCTTTTTACCTGTATTTTTATTAACGGGTCATGAAGGAAAGTTGTTTCATCCATTAGCTTATACCAAAACTTTCATTATGGTTGTGGATGCCATTCTGGTAATTTTACTGGCGCCGGTATTGATTTCCTTTTTCATGAAAGGAAGGTTCGTTCCGGAATCGAAAAATCCATTAAATCGCTTTTTGGAACGGGTATACACTCCCGTTATTAAGGCCTGTATCCGGCATCGCAAAACCACCATCGCAGTAAATATTCTTGCTTTGGCCATCAGTGTTCCTTTATTATTCAGTCTGGGCCGGGAGTTTATGCCGCCTTTAGATGAAGGATCAATATTATTCATGCCTACCACTATGCCGGATGTAAGTAATACGGAAATGAAAAGAATCTTACAGGTGCAGGATAAGATTATTAAATCGGTGCCTGAAGTGGAGAATGTGCTGGGAAAAGCGGGAAGAGCTAATACCGCAACAGACAATAGTCCGATCAGTATGATAGAAACTATTATTTTACTAAAACCCCGGAATGAGTGGCGAAAGGGTTTGTCCAAACAAGATATTATTAATGAACTGGATGCCAAACTGCAGATCCCCGGGGTGGTAAACAGTTGGACACAACCGATCATCAACCGGATAAACATGCTGAGCACCGGCATCCGTACAGATGTAGGGCTAAAAGTATTTGGTCAGAATCTGGACACCATTTATACGCTTTCACAACAGTTTAAAAAGGAACTGGAAGGGATGGATGGAATTAAAGACCTGTATGTGGAACCGGTAACCGGAGGGAAATATATTGATATCTCAATGAAACGGGAAGAGTTAAGCCGTTATGGTTTGAGTGTAGACGATGTAAACCGGGTAATAGAAATTGCCTTAGGCGGCATGCAGATTACCACCACTATTGAAGGCAGACAAAAGTTTTCGGTGAACGCACGTTTTGGGCAGGATTTCAGAAGCAGTATTGAGGACTTAAAGAAGCTGCAGGTACAAACCAAAGACTTTGGACCAGTTCCGTTGCTATCCGTTGCCGATGTGAGTATTACAGAAGGCCCCTCTATGATCAATTCTGAAGATGCTATGTTGCGGGGAACGGTACTGTTTAATGTTCGTGGAAAAGATTTAGGGAGCACGGTAAATGAAGCAAAAGACATGATCACCGACCTGGTGAAGAAACTGCCTAAGGGCTATTACGTAGAATGGAGCGGAGAATACGAAAACATGATTCGCAGCGAACGAACGCTGCTTATGATACTGCCGGTAGTATTGGTGATCATTTTTATCTCCATGTACTTTGCTTTCCATAGCGCCAGGGAGGCTTTTCTGAGTCTGATCAGTCTGCCATTTGCACTCATTGGCGGAGCCTTACTGGTTTACTTCTGGGGCGTAAATTTGTCGGTAGCTGTTGCCGTAGGATTCATCGCCTTATTTGGACTGGCTGTTGAAACAGGGATCGTTATGGTTATCTACCTCAATGATGCTATGCAACAACTGGTTGCATTAAAAGGCAATTCTTCGGCTACCATTACAAAAAAAGATCTGGAACAATATGTGATTGCAGGGGCAGCAAAGAGACTGCGCCCAAAGATTATGACTGTATCAGTTGCCTTGTTTGCCCTGCTGCCTATCCTATGGAGTAAAGGCGTAGGGAGTGACATCATGATTCCGATAGTATTACCCATGGTAGGAGGGGTAATAACCTCTGCCACTCATATTCTATTAGTTACTCCCCTGATATTCTTAATGGCAAAAGAATTTGAACTCCGGAAATTCGGAAAGATTGAAGTACTGGACCCGATTCATTAATAAACTCAATAGTATGAAAAAATTATTTCTTCTGATAATTACCGTTCCATATCTGTATTCTGCCCGTTCGCAGGAGCAGTTATCTTTATCAGATATAAGGGATCATATTCTTCAGAATCATCCTTCCCTGAAAATGATGGATGCTGCCCTCCGGGCAACAGAAGCCAAAGCAGAAGGCGCTTATTCATGGATGGCGCCGGAACTGGGTGCCGGATTTTTCCAAACACCTTACAATGTTGGGAAGTGGAAGGGCAGCACAGCGATGCCCGGCATGGGAATGGCCATGATTTCTGCGGAACAAATGTTTCCCAATAAAAAGGCACAGCAGGCAGAGGCGGCTTTTTTAATATCAACCGGTGATATAGAACTCGAAAAAAGAGCGGGCATACTGAATGACTTGTATGCTCAATCCAGAACGGCCTATTACAGGCTAATCGTGTCAGAAAAGAGAGCAGCACTGTATACTCAAAATGAAAAATTACTTGACTTTATGATCCATAGTGCGGAAATCAGATATCAAAACAATTTAGGAAATATCAACAGTTATTATAAACTGAAATCTGCCCTGGCAAAATTAAAAACGGCAAAAATGAAATTGGCCGCCAGTCAAACCCAGCAACAAACAATCATCAACAACTTGATGATGAGACCGGAAAACACCTCTTTCCGGGTTGACACCCTGTTTTCCTGGTATCCGGTTGAGCATCTTTTTGCAGATCAGACTATTTTGGAAAAAACAAGCAACTACCGGGTATTAGAAAAAACCATTGCTTCCAATAACCTGGAACAACAGGCGGAACTGACGGCTCTAAAACCCCAATACGGCATAAAATATGAGCATATGGTTGGCTTTGGACATCAGCCGCAAATGTTTTCTTTAATGGCGATGGTAAAACTGCCTCTGGCTAAGTGGTCGGCTAAAATGAATAAAGCCAAAGTAGAAAGCCTGGTGTATGAAAATGAAAGTCTGAAGGCACAACAGCAGGCATACATTAGCATTGAACGCGGAAAAAGCAAATCTCTGTTTGCCGAATTGCAAGGTATCCGGAGTGAATTAAGAATGTATGAAGAAGAGATTATTCCTGCTCTTTTAAAGAATCTGCAAACCCTGCAAATAAGCTATGAACAGAATAAAGCCGAAATATTTGAACTCTTAGACGCCTGGCAAAATCTGCTGGATTCCAGGATGACTTATCTGGACACTTTAGAAAGGGGAATGACTATTCAATCGGAATTACTAAACCTATTTCAAATATTTGAGCTATGAAATTAATCTCTTTATCAGGCAGGTTCATAAAAAGCAAATCGTTTAACAAAATATTCCTTCTGATAGGGATTGCTGTTAGTATCTTCAGCTATTCCTGCAATAACAACACAACTCCCGCTACCGGTATTAGCTACATCTGTCCTATGCCTGAAGATTCCATATTTAGCGATAAACCCGGCAAGTGTCCTAAATGTGGCATGGATCTGGTGCCGGTGCATGAAACCCATACCGACTCCACCAGGGCTGAAGTTCCTCACCAGGGTTTTACCTGTCCCATGCATCCGCAGATACAGAGCAGCAAACCCGGAATATGTCCCATTTGCGGAATGGCTTTGGAGCGTATAAAAACTGATAATGAACCTCTTTCCCTCTCCCTGGAGATGCTGCTTAAGCCCGCCAACCAGGCAGTAGTTGCCAATGTACCTATGGTGCATATGGCACAGCGGGAAGAAGACCTGGAATTAAAAGTATTGGGAACTGTGGAATATGACCCTCTGTATGCTCAAAATATTTCCAGCAAGGTAAGCGGAAGGATTACCAAACTTTATGTGCAATATCGCTATCAGAAAATAAACCAGGGACAGCCCATTATGGAAATATATAGTAAGGAGTTGCTGGAAGCGCAAAACAACTATTTATTTTTATTGAAAACGGACCCTGGAAATAGTTCCCTGATTGCAGCAACCAGACAGAAATTGCTATTAGCCGGCATGAGTCGGGGACAAATAGAAAAAATAACACAAAGCGGAAAAGCGCTATTTGCCATTACCGTATTCAGCAATGCCTCAGGAGTAGCGCGTGAAGATAATCCCACAAACAAAGAACAGGTTATTTTGAGTGGCGCTGCTTCACCTTTGACGCTTAAAGAAGGAATGTATGTCGAAAAGGGACAAACCTTATTCAATATCATCAATCCTTCAAAAGGCAGAATAGCCTTACAAATATTCCCTCAGCACCAGGACATCATGAAGCAGGGAGATACCGTGAGGATTTACCCCGAATCTCAACCAGGCTCCGACTTCCGGGCTACGATAGCAGAAATTGTACCTTATTATCAGCCACAGAGCAAAACCCTGATTGCCCGAATTCCTTTCGACAACCGCAATAAAAAACTTCCTATAGGCAGCACCGTTAGGGCAAAGGTATTTACCGGATATAAGAATGCTCATTGGCTGCCTGAGGAAGCGGTCATTTCACTAGGTCTGGACAAAGTAGTGTTTGTAAGAGAGCAGGATGGATTCATTGCCAGAAAAATACAAACAGGAATTGTCAGCAAACACCTGGTACAAATTCTTGATGGCTTACAAACCAACGAGGCGGTAGCCGCTAACGCTGGATTTTTAGTGGACAGTGAAAGCTTCATTATGACAAAGGTAAAATGATGAAAGGGTCATATCCGTGATTTCAGCACTAAAGAAAGCACGAAGCTGCGTTTGACTTAACAAAATCGGAAGTAAAAAAATATACAAATGAAACATCTGATCAAGATCATTATCCCACTCATATTTCTGGTTGCCTGTAACCATCAAAAGAGTGAAAAAATTTCGAAAGATTATTATTATACGTGCAGTATGCACCCACAGATCGTAGAAAATCATCCGGGAGTATGCCCTATCTGTCATATGGATTTGATAAAAGTAAAGCGAACCCAATCTGCCCCTGATGAAATTTCTCTAAACGAAGAACAGATAAGACTCGGAAATATAAATGTAGACACTATCTCCTTTTCTACTTTGGGAAACCGTAGTATTCTTACTGCTACACTTAGGGAAGATGAAAGCAGAACCCAAACCATTTCCTCACGATCCAATGGCAGGCTGGATCGCTGGTATTACAAATCCACAGGGACCTTTATAAAAAAAGGGCAACCTGTATATGCGCTGTACAGTGAAGAACTTAATAATACCAAACAGGAATTGTTAGCCTTGCAGCAGAAAAAGAAAGTATTGGATAACAGCATCCTCAATTTTGACAATCTGATTGAGGCTACAAAGCAAAAATTGATTTTATCAGACGTTTCTGCCTCTCAAATAGAAAATCTGATTCAAACCGGTAAGACCTCCGATCTTACCAATTTCTATAGCCCTGCAGAAGGCTATATCACCGAATTGCCGGTTAGTGAAGGTGATTATGTT
>CAZFGP010000057.1:0-23585 GCA_964518685.1 uncultured Terrimonas sp. | reverse complement strand
AAAATCCCGGATAACCCGATTATCTCCCTGCTTTTCTATTGATTACGAGTGGAATTTTGGTTTATCAACTGGTTGGGTACCTTATGACCCGGTTAGCAATCCCAACAATGTTGTTGTAGGATCAAAGTTGAATGCCTATGTCAGTCTTGGCGCTTCTCTCAGATGGCAGATGGCTGAACTTATAGCAATGACAGGAGGAGTGGATATTACTCATTTTTCCAATGGAAACACAGCATATCCCAATGCCGGTGTTAATTTGCCAGGACTCAGGTTGGGGGTGCTATATGATTTTTGCAAAGCCCCTGCAGAACTTTCATTAGGTAATGTGCCGCAATCCCGGAGATTTACCAGATATCTAAGTTATGATATGGTTGTATTTGGCTCCTGGAGGAAAAAAGGGGTGGATTTCTTTGGTACGCAGATTGCCTCGCCTCATAAATATCCCGTAGCAGCAGCTTATT
This sequence comes from uncultured Terrimonas sp., assembly GCA_964518685.1. Taxonomy (GTDB): domain Bacteria; phylum Bacteroidota; class Bacteroidia; order Chitinophagales; family Chitinophagaceae; genus Agriterribacter. The sequence goes on along the minus strand of CAZFGP010000057.1, from coordinate 23,124 downwards.
TCGCTCCGATGTACAATTGGGGTTATCGGCTTCGTTCAGGTATTTCATTAGACGCTATTTATGACGGAAGCGCCAATGTGTATGCTCCGGACTATATCGCGGGAACGGAACAGCCGTTCTTAAAGCCATCATGGGATCGCCAGGTTGGAATAGGGCTGTCAGGCAGGGTGGACTATGTGATGCCAATATTCACCATAGGGGCAGGTATCGGAACCTATCTCCTTCATAAAGGAGGAGATATGAAAGGTACTTATCAGGCATTTGTACTAAAAGTGAGAACAACCAGAAACTCTTTTGTCCATATCGGATACAGCGTAAAGGACTTTAAAGATCCTAATTATCTTATGCTGGGGTTGGGCTATCGGTTTCACAACAGGACATCTTCCCTGCTTTCCCTATGACAAATCGTATATCTGCTGTTAACTATTATCCCGGCATTACCATAGATCAACTGTTCCATAAAAAGATTCGGAAAATCGTGTACTATAACTAATCAATACCTATAGAGGTGACTAAGGAAATACCCTTATCGGCTAAAAGCAGCCGAAAAACGAGCTAAACGATCGGTCAGGCGAATAAAGTTTCAAACAGGCAAAATCCGTTGCATCTTTACATCAGAATCATTAGGATAGATGATCACGAACTTAAGAGACAAACTGAGTCACTCATTGTTCAACTATTTTGAAACATTTACGGACGCTTAGAATACACTTTGGAATAATTACCGGTCTGCAACTGACCGGTTTATTATTTTTTACCCGGTTTCTGACATATACTGTTATTCTGCCTGAAATTTTATTCAAAAAATAATTCCATTTCCTTTTTCGAGAAAGGGAATATCTGGTGGTTGCCGGCAATAATCCCCGATCTGGGCCACGATGTTTTATACTTTTGTGGTATTAAAATGGAAACGATTATGGAAGAACTAATGAACGCAAAGGTTGGTGAGCTTGCTAAAAGGAATTTCTTATATATCCGGCTTTTTACAAAACTTGAAATTGATTTTTATTGTCATGGTGAATTAACGCTAAAAGAAGCCGCGGAGGAGGCCGGTGCAGATGGGAAAATTTTAACAGATAAACTGAAAGAGATAGAAGAAACCCCCAGTCGTAATTATGAAGTAAAGATAGAGCAATGGCCCCTGGATCTTCTGGCAGATTATATAGAGAAGACACACCACAGATATACGGAAAAGACAACAATGACTCTTAAGGCTATGGTAGAGCATTATCTTGGAAACACATTTAAAAATGAAAATATTATAAGACGGTTTCAACCGCAATTAATGAAACTGACAGGCGCAATGGCGGTTCATATGAAGAAAGAAGAACTGACCTTTTTCCCCGCTATCAGGAAGATGGCTGCGAGCCGCGGAAAAACTGATGGAGCGCCGACTAAACCACTGCAATCTTCGGTAGATGTGTTTGTTCATGAACACGATCAACAGCACGACAGTTTAGTAGAAATCAGAAAGTTGTTTGACTCTTATATGATAAAAGTTGCAGACGATAAGGAGTTCAGGGATATTATGTCGTTAATGAAAGAATTGGATGGAGACCTGGCTTTGCATTTACACCTTGAAAATAATCTGCTTTTCCCCGGAGCACTCAGTCAGCAGCAAGCGATGGGGAATGCCGAATAATCTGTACCATTGCTGTTGAACGGATCTTAATGGTAGTGTTGAAGAATGTAAAAATTAACCGGAGTGATATTTTATTACTCCTGATTCCCGGAGTGCTTGCAGCAGGCATAAGGATAGTGGCTGCATTCCCCGGGCTGGTAGAATCAGAATACAGTACCGGTGTTTATCCTTATATCGCTGCTTTTTTGCGCAAGGCCTCAGGATTACTGCCTTTCAGTATTGGCGATGTATTGTATGCTTCCCTGATTTTGTACGGGGTATGGAAGATCGGCATCTGGCTGGACAAAGTTTTTGTGCAAGGCGGAGAAGAAAGGAAAAAGCTGCTTTCTTTTCGGGGCTGGACGAAACTGATTGCTTCTTTGCTGATGATATACATAATATTTAATGTATTGTGGGGGCTGAATTATAACCGTCTTGGGATTCATTTTCAAATGGATTTTAAAAGAGAACCTTATTCAAAAGATGAACTATTGCAACTCAATGAATTTTTGTTAAAAGAAATCAATGAGTGTAAGACCTCGGTTCTCCATAAAAATGAGGATTATCCTTCCGCTGATCGGTTAAGGAATTTGACAAACCGGGTATTTGCAGTTGCTGCTACTCAACATTCTTTTTTTCAATATACTCACCAGTCTGTAAAGTCTTCGCTGTTTAATACATTAGGAAATTATTTTGGTTACTCAGGTTATTATAATCCTCTTACTGGGGAGGCACAGGTAAATACAGATATCCCGCAGTTTCTTCAGCCTTTTGTTCGTTGCCATGAAATTGCACATCAGTTAGGATATGCAAAAGAGAACGAAGCCAATTTTGTGGGTTATATCGCGGCTACGACTTCAGGCGATTCTCTGTTTATGTATGCCGCGTATTTTGATCTTTTTATGTACACCAATCGGATACTCTATCGGATGGACTCCACTAGAGCAAAGGAAATCCAGACTTTGTTGCTTCCGGAAGTTCAGCAGGATATAAAGGAATTGAAGGATTATTATAAGAAATATGAAAGCCCTCTGGGGCGGGTATTTGACTGGGTTTATGGTAAATACCTGAAGGCTAATGATCAGCCAATGGGATTAGTAACCTACAGCGAGGTGGTGGCTGATGTAATTGGGTGGTATAAAAAGTTGGGGAAAATCGGTGGACGAAAATGAAACAGCGTTTTTTGTTAACTTGTGGGAGGAATCTGTAACCTTTGGCTTCAATTATTTCTGTATGAAAAAAATCTTGTATTGTCTGTCTCTTTTTATTTTTTCGGGAATATTTGTTAATGCCCAGTCGGGAAAATTCAACGGGCTGGACATGAATATGGGAAATCTCTTTCGTCTGTCGGATGCAAAAACCCGTTCTATCAGCCCCGAAAACTTCAATGGTGAAAAGGGCAAAGGAGGAATGGCGGATCCAAAAGCGAAGGACAACAAACTGAACCAGGCGAATGCAGCTAACGCCGCGCGGGATTTGGGGCAGGGCTGGAAGGTGAACCCTTATATTGTGATTCAGCCTGGCGAAACGATTACGATAGCGGATATAGAGGGACCCGGCGCCATTCAGCATATCTGGATGACCCCAACCGGGGTGTGGCGCAACACGATAATACGGATGTATTGGGATGAGGAGAAGGAAGCTTCGGTGGAATGCCCGGTGGGCGATTTCTTCGGCATGGGGTGGGGCGAGTATGCGCAGCTAAATTCCCTGGCCGTTTGTGTGAATCCCGGCAGCGCCTTTAACTGCTACTGGACGATGCCCTTCCGAAAGAAATGCCGGATCACGATGGAAAACATAGACACTAAAAATATGGTATTGTATTACCAGATTGATTATACCCTGACGGAGGTGCCCGATGATGCGGCTTATTTTCATGCCCAGTTTCGCCGGGCCAATACGAATATGACTTCCGATTATACTATCATAGATGGAATTAAGGGTAAGGGACAATACGTGGGCGTTTATTTGGCCTGGGGCGTAAAAAATAATGGTTGGTGGGGAGAAGGAGAGATCAAGTTCTTTATGGATGGCGATACAAAATTTCCTACGATCTGCGGCACCGGCACGGAAGACTATTTCTGCGGTTCCTATAATTTTGAAAACAAGGTAAAACACGACTATGAAGTGTTCACCACCCCATATTCGGGTTTGTTGCAGGTGATCAAGCCTGATGGTTTGTATAAAACCCAACAACGATTCGGGTTGTACCGGTGGCATATCATGGATCCGATTCGTTTTGAAAAAGATTTAAGAGTAACGATTCAGGATTTGGGCTGGCGGAGCGGGGGGCGCTACCTGGCACAGCGTTCGGATATTGCATCGGTGGTATTTTGGTATCAGCGGGAGCCTCACGCCCATTTCCCGAAATTGCCGGCTAAGGATGATTTGGAGGTGAATTAGTTTGTTGTTTATTGTTTTTCGTTATTAGATTTTTTGTTTTTTTAATCTTACCAAAAGAGAGCAAGATGATTTTTTACAAACAGGTTATATTCTTTTTGATATGCATGGTTTTCAGTGGATATGTGAGGTCGCAAAATGGAAAAATTCGCATATCCGTTGCCGGTATTTCACACGATCATTCGGGATGGATTCTGAGCAGGATGCAGCAAAAGGACGTGGAAGTGGTGGGTATCTTTGAAAAAGACGCTCAATTACTTCAGCAGAAGGGGGAGCGATACAAGCTGGACAAAAGACTATTATACAACGATCTGGAGCAAATGCTGGACAAAGTAAAACCCCAGGCGGTGGCGGCTTTCGGTTCTATCTACGACCATCTTTCCGTGGTGCAGGCCTGTGCGCCGCGGGGAATCCATGTGATGGTGGAGAAACCTTTGGCGGTAAGCGTTGACCATGCACTCCGGATGGAAGCGTTGGTTCAACGCTATAAGATCCATTTGATCACGAATTATGAAACTTCCTGGTATCCCGCTACGGCGAAGGCTTATCAACTGATCTACGACAGCAGTTATACGGGAGGCTTGTTAAAAGCCGTATTTCATCACGGGCATGAAGGTCCGGTAGAGATCGGTACCAGCAAGGCCTTTTTGAGTTGGCTGACGGACCCCGTTTTGAATGGAGGGGGCGCGGTGATTGATTTTGGCTGCTACGGCGCTAACCTGATGACCTGGCTGATGAAGGGGCAGGCGCCCTTGTCGGTTTCGGCGGTCACCCGCCAGTTCAAACCGGATATTTATCCTAAAGTGGATGATGAAGCCACCATTATCCTTACTTACCCCGGAGCACAGGCTATTATTGAAGCCTCCTGGAACTGGCCGTTCAACCGCAAGGATATGGAGTTGTATGGTAAAACCGGGTACGTAATTACGGTCAATGGAAAAGATATGCGGGTGAGGAGAAAGGAGGATAAAGCCGAGCAGTGGCGAACCTATACCGCAGAAGATATCTCCGTATACGAAAATCCTTTCAGCTATCTGGCGGATGTGGTACGCGGCAAGATCACCATGAGTCCGGACGGCTTGTATTCCTTCGCCAATAATATCACCGTAGTACGTATCTTAGAAGCGGCAAAAAAATCCGCCGCAGCAGGCGAGACTGTTTTTTTAAAAGAATAGGATTGGAGTTTTCGGTGAAGAGTTTGAAATTAGCGTCCCTGACTTGAAACCAAAAACAAACCAAAAACTTCAAACTATAAACTATAAACTCAAAAAGTATGTATAAATTATTCCTCTTCTGTATCCTGTTTTTTTTCTCGATCTGCATCGTTCGCGGACAGGACGAACTCTGTGTCGGCTCCTATTTTACGGAAGCACAGGGTAAAGAATTTCTGGAGGAACATGTTCCTGTCTCTTTGAAAGATTGGCAGCAACGCGCAGAGAAAATTCGTAACCAGATTTTAACAGGGATGCAATTGGAATCCCTGCCCGCAAAGCCGGCATCTTCACCAATTATCCATAGTAAAAGAATTATGAACGGATATACTGTGGAGAAAGTGGCCTTTGAAAGTTTGCCCGGATTTTATGTTACAGGAAATTTATATCGCCCGCTTACACCGCAACAATCCTATGCGGGTATCCTGTGCCCTCATGGGCATTGGAGCAATCCTGATGGCCGGTTTCATGAACAGATGCAGATACGGTGCGCTATGCTGGCAAGAATGGGAGCCGTGGTTTTTGCCTGGGATATGATTGGCTATGGAGATTCGAAGCAATGCGACCACAAAATTTCTAAAGCGCTGAAGCTGCAAACGATCAATAGTATTCGGTCGCTCGATTTTTTGCTTTCTCTGCCGGGTGTTGATCCCAATCGTATTGCAGTCACCGGCGCTTCCGGCGGAGGAACGCAAACCTTTATCTTAACGGCTCTGGATTCCCGAATAAAGGTTTCGGTGCCGTGTGTGATGGTTTCGGCGCATTTTTTCGGCGGATGTGTTTGTGAAAGCGGAATGCCTATTCATAAGAAAGGTGACTTTCAAACCAATAATGTGGAGATTGCCGCTCTGGCAGCGCCACGTCCAATGCTGCTCATTTCTGACGGTGACGACTGGACGCGGAATAACCCGAATGTGGAATATCCTTTCATGAAAAAAATCTATCAACTGTATAAAAGAGGAAAAAATGTAGCGTTGGCTCACTTCCCCGATGAAGTACATGATTATGGACCTTCCAAACGAAAACCCATGTATCATTTTATGGAAAAACATCTTGGGTTGAATTTGAAAGCAATAGTTAACAGTAAGGGAGAAATAGACGAAACGGTAGTAACGGTATTGGATCCCAAAGAACTTGCGGTATTCAACGATTTGCATCCCCTGCCTGAAAATGCAGTGACAGGTAATGCAGCCGTATTAAAATTGCTGGAGTAGAAAAGGGGTTGGACCTGAAAATTGAATTTCTGATTTGAAAAGATTTGTGGATGCTTTTAAGGTTTTTCTAAGATAACTGATACTTTGTTTCCTTTCCCTATTTCCGTCATGCTAAAACCTGTTTTTCCACATCATGCTTTCTATCGGTTTTTCTGGCTGTCCGCTGTATTTTGCATTTTTCTTTTGGTTGTATTTTACTTCTATTTCGCCGTCTACCGGGAAATAAATCAGCTGACCTACCGGCATGCCTTTATATATCCGTACCGGTTGTTTAACTGATATCTCCAGGGTCCAGTGTCCGCAAAAGCCAACATCTCCTTTACCTGCAGTGGCATGAATGTCAATTCCGAGACGGCCGGTAGAAGATTTTCCTTCAAGAAAAGGGACATGAGCATGGGTTTCGGTATATTCCTGTGTGGCACCGAGATAAAAAATATGAGGGTACAATACAAAACCTTCGTTGGGTATCTCAAAGTACTCAATGGTATTATGCTTTTTAGCATCTAAAATATGTTCGCGGTAGGTAGCGAGCCATTTTCCAAGATGTACATCATAAGAGTTGCTGCCCAGACATTCTCTGTCAAAAGGGACTAACTGGATAGTACCTCTTTCCATTTCTTCCAATATTCTTTTATCCGATAGTATCATTCCCTGATTTATTTGTTTATTTGTTCCGGTATTTGTTTTGTGGACGAATTTCGCATTTCGTTTTTGGTAATGCCCTTATTTTATCAACATAATATTAACGCAGCAACAAAATTAGGCGTTTGGCATATTGCTGAGTCAGAGGATTTTTTCTTGTCAAAAGTACCTCTGCAGCAGGACATTCGCCATCCGCACAAAAGGTTGCAACACCTGGCTGGCAGGTATCTGCTGCGTTTTCTGTTTCCTGAATTTCCAAATGAACTTATTGCTATTGCAGAAACCAGGAAGCCCTTTTTGCCCGATGAGGCTTTCCATTTCTCAATTTCACATTGCGGAGATTATGCCGCAGCTATTGTTAGTCGCCTGCATCGGGTGGGGATAGATATTGAAATTCCGACAGACAAAGTGGCGCGGGTAAGTCATAAATTCCTGCATGTTAATGAAAAAGATATTATTCCTCAGCTATTCGAAGGGCAGGTAGACGTTGCTGATGTGAAAAGTGAGCCTTTCATCCGGTATTTAACATTGTTGTGGAGCGCCAAGGAGGCAGTTTATAAATGGTATGGAAATGGAGAAGTTAGTTTTAAGGAACAAATTCAGGTGCAAATCGCAGAACGAAACCAACCCCTGCCCGAAAGGGGAGCAATGAAGGGGACGTTTTTAAAGGATGGCATCCTGCCATTAAAGCTGCCATTCGTGAATTTTAAAGATATCTGTTTGGTGTGGGTTGTAACGCAGTGACCCGATCGGATGGTGCTAAACTACGCTCTGGATTTAGATAGACATTCAAAAACAGAGTTAAATCTAAATAATCAGCCAAAATATATCCCTGGAAGGAACAGAATTGTTAATTTTAAGACAACCAGGACTTGCTTTAACCCCAATAATTTCCATTGTGTATCTTTTAAAAAAAGATAGATATACTTGTTAAAATCTTCTGTCCTGCCTTAATAAAAAAATATTTCTATTATGAAGGAATTGTTTATGCCGCTATTTTCGCAGTCTTATTACCGGCGCTTTATTTTTTTAATTATTGCCACCTGCTTTTTGGCATGCCAGTCAAAACAAAAAATAAACGATGCAGATCCCTCTTTTGGCAGATATATAGATGGCTTTACATCAGGAGTGGTATCTAAAGCCGCGGTTATACGTATTCGTTTGAGTGAGCAAACCCCCGCTACTCACGTATTGAACGAAGTAATAAAGGAGCCTCTTTTTTCTTTTTCCCCGGCGGTAAAGGGGAAGGGGTATTGGACAGATGCCAGAACCATAGAATTTAGACCAGATGAATATCTTAAGCCAGGACAGTTGTATTCGGTGAACTTTTTTCTGGGCAAAGTGGCAGAGGTGCCTGAGGCCTATAAAAAATTTCACTTCAATGTGCAGGCGCTTGAGCCCGGGTTTCAGGTGATAGAGAACGGATTAAAGGTTCCGGGCAACGCAAAAGAGGTTATGGAGCTGACAGGTAGGGTGGAAACAGCTGATGTTGAAAGTTCGGCTGCTGTTGAAAAGCTCCTGACTGTCAGTTATCCGGGACAAATGCTGGCTATACAATGGGAGCATAATGAAGTGGCCCGGACCCACGCCTATTCGATTACCGATATCAAACGCAATGCCACTACATCTGTGTTGCAACTTCTGTGGGATGGCGCACCATTGGGAATAAAAGAAAAGGGCAGTAAAGCTAAAGAAGTACCGGCAAAAGGGGTTTTTACGGTTATGGAAATTCGGGCGGTGCAGGATGTTGAGAGTTATGTGCTGGCTCAGTTTTCCGAACCTATTGCAACAGCGCAGCAACTCAAAGGATTGTTTACATTAAGCGACAAAACAGATCTCAGCTATAACATTAATGGCAGTGAGGTAAAGCTGTATGTGCCTGATGATTTTGACGGCAATTATACAGCAACCGTAAATGAAGGAATACAAAGCATTTGGAATACCAGGCTCAACAAGAGTTTTACTGCTAATCTGTATTTTGAAAATCGCCTGCCTTCTGTCACTATTCGGGGGCGGGGGATGATCCTGCCCAGTTCCGGAAAATTAATCATGCCATTCGAAGCGATTAATTTAAATGCGGTGGATATTAGTATCATTAAGATCTTTAAAAACAATATTCCTCAGTTCTTTCAGTCCAATGAATATGATGGCGCCTACGACTTGCGCCGGGTAGCTGCCCCTGTGGTTCAGCAAACATTGCGCCTGGATAATGATAAGACGATTGATCTTCATCGCCGGCAGCATTTTTCCCTCGATATAGATAAATACCTGAAAGCTGAGCCTGGGGTTATTTATAATATAACTATTGGTTTCCGGCCTGAATATTCCTTGTATACCTGCAGAAGCAGGGATGAGGTATCAGAAGAAGAGGATCGTTATTATAGTCGGGGAGAAGGAGAATCATTAGACAGCGACGAAGATTTTTGGAAGGGTTACAACACATATTACCCCTATGGATATAACTGGAAGGAGCGTAATAATCCCTGTCATCCATCTTATTACAATAAGGAAAAATGGGCCAGTCGGAATATTCTGGCTTCTAATATCGGTCTTTCTGTAAAACGGGGTAATGATAACAGTATGCTTGTGGCGGCAACCAATATCCTTTCGGCGATGCCTATGGGTGAGGTGGAATTGGAATTTTTGGATTATCAGCAACAGATCCTGTTCCATACTAAAACAGACCGAAATGGACTGGCAGTTTTTGATCTTAAACGGAAACCCTTCCTGTTGGTGGCAAAGAAAGGACAAGAACGGGGGTATCTGAAATTAGAAGATGGCGGCTCCCTGATGCTGAGCCGATTTGACGTATCTGGTGTGGAAGTAAAACAAGGGCTGAAAGGATTTATTTTTGGAGAACGCGGAGTTTGGAGACCAGGTGATACCATGTATATCAGTTGTATTGTGGAAGACAGGTCTGGTCGCCTGCCCAAAGACCACCCGGTGGAGTTTAATTTGATTAATCCACAGGGTCAATTGTACAAACGAATTGTGGAAACTTCTGCTGAAAATGGTTTTTATTTGTTTGCTCCGGCAACGGAAGTTATTTCTCCTACCGGCAATTGGCTGGCTCGGGTGAAGGTGGGTGGCGCTGTTTTTGAAAAAAGGCTGAAGGTGGAAACCGTTATGCCTAATCGTTTGAAAATAGACCTCGATTTTGGTAATGCGCCTATCCTGAGTGATGAGGATGCTTCGGGTACCTTAAGGTCTCAATGGCTTTTTGGTACGCCGGCAAGAAATCTTGCAGCTAAAGTAGACGCCTCCTTTTATGCCCGAAAAACGGTTTTTAGAAAGTATCCGGGATATCATTTTGATAATCCGACTGCTGCCTATACTACTGAAATGAAAACTCTTTTTGATGGCAGACTGAATGAACACGGTGAGGCAACGGTTCCATTAAAATTAGGCGGGATCAAGAATGCTCCGGGAGTTTTAAATGCCAATATTCTTGTAAAAGTGTTTGAACCGGGTGGCGCTTTTAGTTTGGATAGCCGGGTGATTCCCTACAGCCCTTTTAAAAGCTATGTAGGGTTGCAAATACCGGAAGGACAAAAACCCTGGGGTTTTTTACTTACCGATAAACAATATGAACTTTCGGTAGTTAATGTAGACAAAAATGGAAACCCTCTGAGCGGTTCGCAGCAGGTAGAAATCGAACTGTATCGGGTATCCTGGCGCTGGTGGTGGGATGATACCGGAGATGGTTTCAGCAATTTCACCCAGGATAAATATAACAAATTATTGAAAAAGGACACTGTTCTATTAACTAATGGTGTCGGTAAATGGCAGTTTTCTGCTCCGAAGGGCGACTGGGGTCGCTATTTAATTCTGGTAAGAGACCGAAATAGCGGACATACTGCCGGGCAGGTGGTATTCTTTGACGATCCCTGGTGGCAAAGCAGAAAAGACAATACGGACCCTTCCGCAGCAGCAATGTTATCTTTTACTTCCTCAAAGGAGAAATATAACGTAGGAGAGAATATCTCGCTTCAGATACCCGGTAGTAAAGGAGGCAGGGCTTTAATCAGTATTGAATCGGGTAGCCGGGTGATTAAAACAGATTGGGTGGATATGCAGGATGGTCAAACTATTTATACTTTTAAGGCAGAACCGACGATGACGCCCAATATATATGTAAATGTGAGTTTGCTTCAACCACACGCGCAAACGATCAATGATTTGCCTATCCGCATGTATGGTGTAATTCCTGTCATCATTGAAGACCAAAGTACAGTTCTGAAACCGGTAATTGCTATACCCTCAGAAATTCGCCCGGAGCAGAAAGCATCTGTTACTGTTTCTGAAACTTCAGGTAAGGCGATGACCTATAGTGTGGCTATTGTAGATGAAGGCTTACTCGATCTCACCCGTTTTAAAACACCGGATCCGCATGCGGCTTTCTTTGCCAGGGAAGCTTTAGGTGTAAAGAGCTGGGATTTGTTTGACCAGGTGATAGGCGCCTGGGGAGGCGGGCTGGAAAGAATATTAACCATAGGTGGTGATGAAGCTGCCGCCGGAGCAGCTGCTCAAAAAGGAGCCAATAGGTTTAAGCCGGTGGTTAAGTATATGGGCCCTTTTCATCTGAAGAAGGGACAAAAGCAAACGCATGATTTTCAATTACCGTCTTATATTGGATCCGTGAGAGCCATGGTGGTAGCTGCAGGAGACAAGTCCTATGGCTTTGCTGAAAAATCAGTGACGGTAAAAAAGCCCCTGATGATTTTGGGCACGCTTCCAAGAGTATTAGCGCCGGAGGAAACCATCCGCCTTCCTGTAACGGTTTTTGCGATGGATAAGGCTATCCGAAAGGTAGCAGTAACTATTCAAAACAATGCATACCTCGCAGTAACAGGAGATGCTATCAATCATGCTGACTTTTCTGCTCCAGGTGAAAAAATAGTTTATTTTGATCTGAAGGTGAAAGAAAATACAGGAATGGGTAAGATAAAACTGACGGCAGTTTCGGGCAATGAAAATGCGGAGGAGGAGATGGAGATTGATGTAAGAAATCCAAACCCTGCAGTTACGCGGGTGGAAGAAGGAGTGCTTGCCGGAGGTGAACAGTTTAAAACTATCCTTAAGCCTTTGGGAATTCCGGCTAAAGGAAAGGCAACACTTGAAATATCTGTTATTCCTCCCATTGATCTGGAAAAACGATTAAGCTATCTGATTCAATTTCCTCATGGTTGCATAGAACAAATCACTTCTGCTGTATTTCCTCAATTGGTGTTGGGTCAAATATTGGATTTAAATGAACGCCAAAAGGCAGAAGCAGAAAGAAATGTACGTGCAGGGATAGAACGGTATGCTAATTTTCAGCGGCCGGATGGAGGATTCAGCTATTGGCCGGGTTTGTCAGAGAGTGATGAATGGGGCACCAGTTATGCAGGACATTTTTTGCTGGAAGCACAGCGACGGGGATACCTAGTGTCTGCTGAGTTGTTGCAGCAGTGGCAAACCTATCAACGGCGGAAAGCAAATACATGGATGCCTTCTTCTTCAAATTTTTATGGTGGCGACCTCAATCAGGCGTATCGTTTGTATCTGCTTGCATCGGCAAAGGCGCCGGAATTAGGAGCAATGAACAGACTCAGGGAATTTAAATATCTGTCTCCGGAAGCTAAATGGAGATTGGCTGCTGCCTATCATCTTGCTGGTTATCCAAAGGTTGCAACAGAGATGGTTGCCGGTTTGTCACTCACCTTTCCCCGCAGGCCTTCAGCAGGTATAACTTATGGCTCTGGCCTTCGGGATGAGGCAATGGTGTTGGAAACACTCACGCTTATGAATAACCGAAAAGAAGCCCTTCAGGCGCTTCGTAATGTCTCAGCACAAATGGCCGGAGATCACTGGTACAGTACACAAACAACGGCCTACAGTCTGATAGCAATAGCTGCTTATTGTGGCGCTAATGACAGCGGGGAAAGAATAATGGCGAAGGCAACCATAAATGGTAAGAATGTAAATGTCAATACTTCCTCTTATGTTATACAGGTGGCGGTAAGCACGGCAGATGTCAATAGAAATGTTGTACTTGCTAATAAAGGTGAAAATATATTATATGTGCGTTTGATTTCAGAAGGACAACTCTTAACCGGTGAAGAAATAACGATAAAAAACAATGCCGATGTTTTATCCATGCGGGTAGATTATATGAGCCTGGAAGGTAATCCGCTGAACATTGCGACTTTACAGCAGGGGACTGATTTTGTAGCCAGAGTAAAAATTGGTAATTCGGGTATCCGGGGCAGGTATAATAATATGACGCTCTCACAGGTATTCCCGGGCGGCTGGGAGATTCTGAATACCCGAATGTTGGATATAGAGAGTCAGTACAAATCTTCTCCTTTCACCTATATGGATATCCGTGATGACCGGGTGTATACTCATTTCGATATCAGGGAAGGAGAAACAAAAGAGTATTATGTGTTGCTTAATGCTGCTTATGCAGGCAGGTATTTTTTACCGGGTGCATATTGTGAAGCAATGTATGATAATACCATCAGTGTTGGAGTAAAGGGTATGTGGGTGGAAGTGAGGTGATGGGAGGTTTTTTATTTGAAATTTGAAACGGATTTTTGTCGGTGTAAAACTGACAGATTGGAGTTAATAGGTCAAACGACAATCGGGGCTACGTTACGCTTCGGCTACGCCTTCGCTTCACTTCGCCCCGAAGGGGATTTTAACCTGTTGCACTTATTTGTTGAACTTAGGATTTTCAAAAAGCGCCAAAAAAATTATGCATTATTTCACCTGGAGATTTTGTTGCCTTGTTGGAGGAATGACAAGAATGCGGTGTACCGGTATCGAAAATACCCTGATCAGAAAATTTGAAAATGAAGCAGTTTTTCCGTTCAATATATCATCGCTATAAAACCCTGAGTACCGGCACACGGCTGTTGATCCTCGTATCGGCTGCAGGATTGGCTGGCTTTATTTTCGCTTTGCCTGATCCACTGTTCCGTGAGCCGACTTCCTATGTCATAGAAGACGAGAACGGCGAATTGTTAGGTGCAACTATTGCAGACGATGGACAATGGCGTTTTCCTTATAACCCAAAGGTTCCTGAAAAGTTTGAAGAATGTATTATCCGTTTTGAAGATAAGCGGTTTCGTTATCACCCTGGCGTTGATTTCCTGGCTCTCGTTCGGGCAGCATGGCAAAATTTCAGGTCAGGTACAACGCTGAGTGGAGGGAGTACGCTAACTATGCAGGTGATTCGTTTGTCGCGCAACAAACCCCGGAATATATTTCAGAAACTACTGGAAAGTATTATGGCAATCAGGCTGGAATTAACACATTCCAAGAATTCAATTCTGGCGTTGTATGCCTCGCATGCTCCTTTTGGAGGTAATGTGGTTGGGCTTGATGCCGCTGCCTGGAGATATTTCGGCAGGAGTGCAGATAAATTAAGCTGGGGTGAAATGGCGGCTTTGGCTGTGCTGCCTAATGCACCTGCCCTGGTACATCCCGGAAAAAACAGACCAATCCTTATAACCAAAAGGAATCGTTTATTGGATCAATTGTATAGAGAAGATATTATTGACAGTAGCGTCTGTTTGCTGGCAAAAGAGGAACCATTGCCAGATGAACCTTTGCCTTTACCACAACATGCACCGCACCTGTTGCAAAGATTTAAAAAGGAATCGCCCCAGGGGGGCTATACCAGGGTTAGAACCACTATTCGCTCAGGTCTGCAAAAAACAGCAACACAAATTGTGGAGCAACACCATCGTGATTTAAAAGGGAATGGAATCAACAACGCTTGTGCATTAGTGATAGAAGTGTCCTCAGGAAATACTTTGGCTTATGTGGGCAATATATGGCATCCGGAGATACCGGAGGTACAAAGTAATGTGGATATGATTGCCGCCCGCAGAAGCCCCGGCAGTACCCTAAAACCTTTGCTGTATGCCGCTATGCTTACGGACGGATTGTTGTTACCCCATACCCTCGTTCCTGATATTCCTACACAAATAGGAGGTTATACCCCTCAGAATTTTGACAACGATTATAACGGTGCTGTACCCGCCTCTCAAGCCTTATCGAGATCGTTGAATGTGCCGGCAGTGCGAATGTTACGGGATTATAAGTACCCTCGTTTCTATGAATTGCTTAATACAGCAGGAATTACTTCTTTAAATAAGCCTTCAGATCATTATGGTTTGTCCCTGATACTGGGAGGATGCGAAGTATCCCCCTGGGATCTTGCTGGTGTATACGCAGGAATGGCGAGATCGCTGATGCATGCTTCAAAAAACAAAGGGAAAGTTTCGTCACAGGATTTTTATTCTCCTCATTATCTTGTAAATGGGGGTCTTTCGGATAAGAAGCAATCTTTCAATTTTAATTTCTGGGATCCCGTTTCCATTGCCTATATGTTTCAATCCATGGAAGAGGTCATGCGTCCTGGAGAGGAAGGTTTATGGAAGCAGTTTAGCTCTGCACAACGGGTTGCCTGGAAAACCGGTACCAGTTTTGGTTTCAGGGATGCCTGGGCAGTAGGGGTCACGCCCCGATTCGTGGTGGTGGTTTGGACTGGCAATGCCAGTGGAGAAGGACGGCCGGGTTTAATCGGAGTTCAAACTGCAGCGCCTGTGCTGTTTGATATTCTGCGTATTTTACCCTCCTCATCCTGGTTTGAAACACCGGAAAATTATGTATTACCCGTAGCGGTTTGCAGGCAGAGCGGCTTTAGGGCAAATACAGAATGTACAGATGTGGATACTCTTAATGCTTCGCCTAATGGCGATCGAACACCACTGTGTCCGTATCACATACTTATACACTTGAATGCAGGCCAGCAGTATCGGGTAACTGAAGATTGTGTAGCCCCTTCGGCTATGGTTCACAAAAGTTGGTTTGTACTGCCACCCACAATGGCCTGGTATTACAAGCGCAGACATTTCGATTATCAACCTTTACCGCCTTTTCTCCAGGGATGCAGCAATCAGGAGCAGCAATCTCCCATGGCGCTGGTATATCCATCACCTAACGCAAGGATATATGTACCTAAGGAGATTACCGGGCAAAAGGGAAGAGCCATTTTTACAGCTACGCACCAGAAGCCTGATGCCAAAATTTTCTGGCATCTTGACGACAATTATATTGGCGCTACAATGTACACCCATCAGATTGCTCTTGACGCACTTGCCGGAAAACATACGGTAACTATCGTTGATGAATGGGGAGAACGTATTACGTGCAGGTTTGAGATATTGGATAAGGAATGAGCTTTTTATTTTAATCCGTGGGGAAGAATTCTTCCCCGCGGATAGGCGCTCTGAGAGTAAACACTCTAAAATCTTATTTCTTCAACTTTTGAAGGTATTCCGCGATCTCTTTTCTGTACGCCAGCATGTCTTGCGGGTTTTTGGAATACGTCTTTTCATCAGTATAAATGCGCCTGGGTATCTCTAATAATTTTTTGGACTCTGCAATTCTGGCTTTGTTCTTGCCGGACGCTTTCTGCACCGCTTTTTCAAGCATTATAAAGTATTCGTAATCTTCGATTCCGTCCCGCAACATTTCAAGCCGAAGGGAAGGTACAGGCTGACCGATATATGTGTTTTTATCTTCATTAGGATTGCGGTTCAATGGATAAAAAAACCGGCCATCGCCATTCCCCCAACGATCCTGTTTCCCGTAGGGACGTCCGTATCCTACCATGTATGACATGGCATCTTCCCATGGGTTTTGTAAAAACCCTTCCGGAGAGGCTGTTGCAGAATTCCACCAATTGGTAGTCCAAACCAATATCCCCTTAAGGCGGTTTTTATAAGACCCCCAAAGCCACATCCTCAGATTAACGGCATCGTGATCGGTGAACAAGGTTAGCCAGGGTGATTTTGGTCCGGTACACAAATAAGACCAATACTCCAGTCCTTTGTTGTTCATCTGGCTGATCTTGTCCTGGTTTAGTTTGTCCCATATTGTGCAACTGATATCCGTTACATCAGAAATATCCTGATCTTTTATGTGTTCTGTAATAAAGGTTGTGAGCCGTGGTGCATATTTTTTTATTAGGGTGTTCGTTTCCCTGACAAATGGATAATCGGCCTCAGCGGGTTCATCAAACCAGTACACATACTCTTTTCCAAGCAATTGGTATTTGCTTAGATTGTCTTCAATTTGGCGGAGATAACGTTCCATCAGTTTATAATACTCATCTGTGCCCTGTTCGAATCCCTCAAACACCCCCCTGGTGCGGCTAAAAAATGTTCCTCCACCCAATCCCTTTAAAAAAAGTTGATAACCGTTAAAGTGCAATTCTTCAAAGTAATGTTTAGCTGCGGTATTAAAATCCGTGAAATCGAGTAAGATGTCAATATTGTCAAGGGTTACTTCAAAGTTTCCTTCGGGATATTCGTTTTTCTGAGTTTGATTATTTAGCAGTTTAAGGTCATCAAACCATACGGTACCCGCGTTTTCTCCCCGCAGGGTGCGCTCAGCGGGGAATAGACGGATACGGATACCTGAAATTTCCTTTCTGAATTTTCCAAGATTCAGTTTTGCCGGTTTCCAGTCTTCCTGCGCTGTAAAGAGATCAAACCTGTTTTCAAAAGGCAGCAGTTTGTTGTCTGCATCATAACATTCAACGCCTACTACATATTTCTGATCTTTTAATAATGATTTTGCATGCCAGTTCAGTTCATATTCATCCTTGTTGTTCACAGCAATTAAGGCTCTTGTACGGCCTTCTGTATTATAGGTGCCTGAATTGTCTGCGATACGATAGGAATAAGTTCCCGAAAGTTTTGTTTTACTGTCAAAAAAACCGCCTGTCCAGGGTACTCCTCTAACCTGCTCCTTAATTGGTGAAAAAAGAAAAGGATTATAAGGAGACAGTTTGTATTCACTGAAACTTTTCATATACGATTCGAAAGATTTTTTTTCGTCTTCCGGCGTATGTAAATTCTCATATTGCTTAACAGAGTTGAAGTTGAGGCCAAAGCCCGAACGCATGGATGGGGTTTCCGGCAGTGCAAAATCCCAAACCTGCAATTGAACCGGTATGGATAGTTCCCACTCTTTCGAACTCAGGGTAATTTTCCCCGAATAATCACCTGCAGAAGTCGCAGAAGCTGTTTTAACCGTTATCCAGAAAGGTTGATTTTCAGCAGGGGTTATTGTTTCTCCCTGATGGTATATAGGAAGCGGATCGGGCCATCTGCCTTCCAGACCATAGGCATCAGTTGGTCGGGATACATTAACGTATTCCACTTTTCTGATGGTGATGTTTTTATTGTCTATCGTATTGCCGTGTGTGTCTTTAAAAGGAGAGACAGAAATCCTGAAATTCTCCATTCTCCTTTTAGGATTTATAACGACAATAAAAGATTCATATTCGTTTTTTGCAGACCAGATCTTTATCTGTTTATCTGAATTTGCGGGCACAGGCGCATCGCGCATAACTTTGTAAGCGCCTTCTGCCCACCAGGCGGAGCATGTCGGATCCGATTGGATGAGGTAACCATACCCGCCGGTTTTCGAATGGTTGGGGTCTACTTTTTCCTGGGCGAAAGTTGAAAATGCAAGAGGGATGAATAATAGTGTAAGGAATCTTTTCATGGAAGAAATGAATTGAATATTAATTATTGTTGCAAAAACGATGTGAATAAATGGTGTAGTCGAAATTTTTTATGAAGATAGCATTTTCCCGAACGTCTTTCTTTACAGTAGTGCGCTTAAAACGGGAAGCCCCTCACTTAAAATTCCATGATCGGGAACTTTATTCAGCTTAAACCGGCGTGTATTTTTGTGATATCCCTTACCAGGGCAATGAAAATGTTTTCACATACGTAAAGCATTTCATGGCTTCAATAACGCCTTCCTTGATCCCTAATCCTGAATCTTTGATACCGCCGAAGGGTGACTTTTCGATACGATAACCGGGCACTTCATTGATATTAACAGTGCCCACCTTCAGTTCTTTCACGAATCGCAGCGCATAATCCATATTGTTGGTTACCACTCCTGAAGACAAGCCATAGGAAGTGGAGTTGGATAATGCTATGGCATCGTCAATATCTTTAAAGGTTAATATGGGAGCAAGAGGCCCAAAAGATTCCTTCATGACCATTTCGGCGTCGCGCGGCACATTGTCTATTACGGTAGGCTCTAAGAGTGCGCCGTTTCGTTTGCCACCTAACAATACTTTCGCACCCTGTTCCACTGCTTTATTCACCACCGTTTCCAGATATACAGCAGCGGGCTCATCTATAACTGTGCCAACCCTGGTTTCCGGATCGGCGGGGTCGCCACAACTATATTCTTTCGCCTTTTTTAAGAATTTTTCTAAGAATGCATCTTTTATCTTTTCGTGAACGAGGATACGCTTTACCGCTGTGCAGCGTTGTCCACTGTTGCGGAAAGAGCCTTCTGCAGCCAGGAGAACCGCCTTATCCATGTCGGCGTCTTCCATGATGATGAGCGGATCATTCCCCCCCAGTTCCAGGATCACTTTTTTATAGCCCACGGAGGCTGCTATTTTTTTGCCAACGGCTACACTTCCGGTGAAAGATACAATATCAATTCTCGGATCTTTTACAAGAGGTTCAGCAATTTCGCTGGTGGGACCCAGTAAAGTACTGAGCATATAGTGAGGTAGCCCGGCTTCATACAACAGTTCGGTAAGCAGGATGGCAGAAAGTGGCGTTTTTTCTGATGGCTTTAAAATAACAGGAGTGCCAACTGCAAGGGCCGGAGCCAGTTTGTGAATTACCTGATTAAGCGGGTGGTTGAAAGGTGTAATACATACAGCCAGTGCAAGGGGTTCGCGGAGGGTGAATATCTTCCGGGCTTTTCCCTGGGGCGAAATATCGCAGGAAAATATCTGTCCGTCATCTTTCAAACTTTCTATGGCGGCAAAGAGCAATACATCATGAGCGCGTCCGGTTTCGTATATGGCTTCCCGTATGGCCAAACCAGACTCGGCGCTGATGGTTTGGGCAAAGAGGTCTTTGCGTTCCATCAATAAAAGCCGGGCTTTATCCAATATACTGAAACGGTCGTATCGGGTAAGTTTCCTGCCGCCCTTTAAACCGGCTTCAATTGCTTTTTCAACGTGGGTATGATTTGCCAGCGTAACGGTACCCACAAAACGATTGTCATAAGGGCTTTTTACCTGAAGAATTTTATCGCTTTGTACAGGATTACCTGCAACATAAGATGTTGTATTCATTTCATTTGGTTTTAATCATTATTTATCGGGTACCATTAATAGTGAAGTCAAAAACATTGAAATTTCTGGGATCGCCCCAGGCTTTCATTTTGTAAATATCATTGAGCGGATGAGAGATAATAAGGGGTACCATTTCTTCATATCGTCCGCCGTGTGAGCGAAGGGTGCCGTCTAATGCCGACAAATCGTGATATTGCGGACGGCGACCCAATACCATATCTCTCGCCGAAAGCACCACCAGATCTCCTGTACGGTCTTCAGGTTGTTCAAGTAATCGGGTAGCAGTAGATTTATCATGTACTTCTGTAATGCCGGGTTGCAGGGAGAGCCAGTTTTTAACTGCGGCAATTTTGTCTTTATCATTAATATGCACCACCACATAGGAACCCAAAGCGCCATGGTGTTTTACATAGGGATCTGTGATGGGACAGATTACCCGAAATCCACTTCCAAACTCTGTTTCCAGCATATCTTCTATGTACAGTACATTGGGTGTGCCGTCTCTTTTAACTTTGGGATTCATACCATGATCAGCCGTAGCGCCTACAATAGCGCCTGCTTCTATAAGTTTACCGATCTGGGTGTCCATCCCCTCATAAAATGCCAGCGATTCCTCTGTTTCAGGTGCATAGGTATGTTGCATGTAATCTGTTAGAGAAAGGTACAGGAAGTCTGCCATTCCCTTTTGTATCAGTGCTACACCTGCCCGTAATACAAATAAACTGGCGTCGGCACTGTAGATAGCCGGAGTGGAATATCCCACCATCTCTTCAACATTATCTATACCATGGGTTTCCATTTTTGCTAATCCGGCTTTTTCCGCCGAGAATGCAATCCCTTTTAACCGGAAGGAAAGAATATCCCGCAGCTTTTCTTTTGCTGTTACCACTGCTACTTTACGACCTGCATTGGACGCAGCGGCAAGAATGGTATCCGTCCGAAGGTATTCGGATGAATTCATCATCACTTCCTGATCTTTGTGCTCGTCGTAGAAAAAATTTCCGCAGATTCCATGCACTGCAGGTGAAACCCCCGTAACAATAGAAGAATTGTTGACGTTGGTAAAGGAAGGTAATGCCCCTCTCACCATTCCACGAAAACCGCAATTGCTCATGCGCTGGATATTCGGCAGTCGCCCGTGTGCTGCTGTTATATCGAGGTATTCATCTGCCGAGCCGTCAATACATATTACAACAATTGGCTGGGCCGGTGGATGATAAGTAATGTCATTTACGGAAAAGGATTGCGCGGAGACTGGCGACATGATAGATTGTTTATAAATGCTAAAAGATATATAGCAAATGTAAACATTAAATTGTAATAGACGGATTAAAAAATTTTAGTTTTTGTCTCCAGTCAAAAAGTAATAAATTACGAGCATCAAAGCGTCATCGGCGCCAACGTTTGCCAATTTATGCGAAAGTCTGCCGTCAAAAAATAAGGAATCTCCTTCTTCAAGGAGGTAGATTTCCTCTTCTATTTGGTATTCCACGCTTCCTTTGATGATGTATTTGTATTCATAAGCATCGGTTTTAATTAATTGGGTTCGCCGCGCCCCTTTCTTCAGTTCCAGCAGGATGGTATCAACCGGTCCGGCATCCATATTACGGGTCAATATTCTTTTGTATTTAAAGCCTTTAGCAGGTTCTTTTTCAAAAGGCTGGTAATCTTTTGAGGTTTTAATTATAATTTTTTGCCGACTTTCTTTGTTATGACTGATATCTTCAAAAAAGTCTTTCAGGTCAATATTCAGCGCCAATACAATGTTCATTAGTACAGGGAGAGATGGCACTGTGCGGTTGTTTTCAATTTGTGATATAAGACCTTTACTTACGTGTGCTCTGGAAGCCAGGTCCTGCACGGTTTTCTTTTGTGCTTTTCGGTTTTCCTTTATCTTATTGCTGATCTGAATAAGTACGTCTTCCTGCATGAAGTGATTTTTAAGCCCAATGTGATATTAAAGAAAAGTAATATTAAGCCATTTTTCTAATATAAAATTGAATATCGCCATAATTAGACAGGGTAAGGAATTCATAACGGGGATACTTTTTGTATCATTTTTTGAGAGTTTTTGTATCTTACTGCTCTTTCATACCTATTCATTTTATGTAATATGCCTTTACTTGTAATTGTACGACATGGTCAATCGCAGTGGAATCTGGAAAACAGGTTTACGGGTGTGAAGGACGTACCTCTCACGGCATTTGGCAGAGAGGAGGCACGGCTATCGGGAAAAAAATTGAAAAATATTGTATTTGATCATGGGTTTACTTCTCTTTTAGAGAGGGCGGAGGAAACTCTAAACATTATTCTTAGTGAGATAGATCAGATGCAATTGCCGGTAGAGAAGAATCGGGCTTTAAATGAAAGGGATTACGGCGAATTGCAGGGGTTGAACAAATCGGATGTAGTGGCGAAATACGGTGCTGAACAGGTGAAACTTTGGCGGAGGAGCTATGACCTGCGTCCGCCGGGAGGAGAGAGTTTAAAGGATACTGCCGGAAGAGTGATACCCTTTTATCAGCAGGCAGTAGAACCTTTGCTAATTGCAGGCAAAAACATTCTTGTAGTTGCACATGGCAACAGCCTGAGGGCGTTGATGATGTATCTTGAAAAAATCAGTCCTGAAAATATTGCAAATGTGAATATACCCACCGGCGCACCAAGAATATATACATTCAGCACCCATTTGAAATTGGTAGATGTCTTGAATTTGTAATCTAAGTTTAATATGGTTATTATCGAACCTTAATGCCCCGTTCGAAAATTCATGGCTAACTGGTTATTTCTTAGATTCTTTAGCCCAGGTGTCTCTTAATGTGGCAGTCCGGTTGAATACCAGATGTTCATGTG
>CAZFGP010000056.1:0-23826 GCA_964518685.1 uncultured Terrimonas sp. | reverse complement strand
CACTTCCGGATTGGAGTTAAGCGCAGCAAGTACCTGATGCGTAAAATATGATCCGCGATAGGGGCTGGAAGGGGCGCCGGGATGTTCGGAATCATCCTGCGATGGCAGCACCCAACTTACTGCCGGCAGCCGGTCATTCTTAACGTCATTTTCCAGATCTTGCAAAGACCAATGCCGCATTCCATTTTCATATATTGAAGAACCAGGCCTGGCAGAACGAAAACTTTCAAAGGCCAAACATCCATGCATAGCTCCAGTCCAGTTGTTATTGGGATCCTGGTAAACCCGCCAGCTTATCCCCTCTTTTTCCAGTATATCCGGAATAGTGGGCCAGGTTAGTGCATTGCCCTGATAACGGTATCCAGGGTCAGGCATTTTCCCTTTTATCCAGCAGCGGAGGTTTACCGGTTCCGAATTTTCATCGGTGCAATTGATTCCGGACGCTCTTTTCTGAGGATCAAAATTAGATCCTGACCAGAACATGATCCGGTTGGGATCGGTACCTGTAGCAATGGAGCAATGGTAGGCATCTGAGATGGTAAATGATTCGGCGAGCGCATACTGAAAAGGAATTTCTTCACGCGTGTAATAGGCCATGGAAAATGGTGTTTTAAACATCGGCCAAAATCCGTATTTCCCCTGGTTCCAGGCAGCTTGCGTATCCGCGAAGTCGTGGGGCGTTCCTTTAATCAAAGCAGCATTGGAAGTGTTGCGATTGGCACGATATGGCGGAATGGTTTTTTCTCCGTCTGATTGATAAAACGCTCTTTGACCACTCTCCAGCGGAATCGGGAAGCGATCGCCGAAACCACGTACACCCTTCATCGTTCCAAAATAATGATCAAATGACCGGTTTTCCTGCATTAGGATAACAATATGCTTTACATCCTTTATGGAACGGCTCGAATTATATGCCGGTACCGCAAGCGCCTGTTGGATGAGATCGGACCAGGCTGCAGTTGCCAGCCCTGCACCTGCAGATAATTTGATGAACTTCCTTCGATTGATCTTAGCCATTCTGATGTGGTATTGATTTGAATATTAATATTAATGGTTTATGAAAATGTAAAAATAATTAGTCACATCAGTTCTGCGCTTCCTGTACTGATAAAAGTAACAGGATGAATATCCAATAAACAGGGATTCAGTCTTTCGTTCTTAAGGCTTCATAAAATAGATTGAAGTTCGGCTTTTTTTCAAACAATCCGCTGTATTCATACCCCAAACGGATAATCTAAATTGTGGATAACTGGGGAAAATCATAAAAATATTTGTTTTGTAAATAAAGAGTATTATATTTGATACGGTTACGTACACGTTTTTTAATGCTTTCAGGTATTTTTCAGGTTATTTTTATTTGAAATCTGCTTGAAGCAGGTAAATTGAAACCTGCTAATCATAAAAGGACAATAAAGAGGGAATCTGAAATATTGTTCTTTTTTTAGGAGATTGGACGGTAACGTACACGGTAAATATGACTTTGATCTTGTTAATCCAAAACCTTGAAATTTTAATCTTTCAAAAAACTCAAATTATGAGAAATAGAGACTCCCCCCCCAAAATCAGAGGCATCCCCATCCATGGTATTGTAAATTGTTTCAGGTGAAATCATCTCACAATTCACCAGAATGATGAACAGTTCAAAAATTTAAAAGCGAGGAAATAGAATTCTTCAAATTAATTTTCTTTAGCCTAAAACTAAATTCATGAAGCACATAAAATATTTAATGAGCCTGGCTATTCTGTTTTTTTCCATCAGCGCAAATGCTCAGGTGGTAACAGTCCATGGCACAGTGACTGGTGAAACAGGCCAGGTTCTTCAAGGCGTAAGCGTATCAGTAAAAGGTGTTTCCTCAAATGCCGTTCTCACTGATGCCCAGGGGAAGTTCTCTGTTACCGTCAAAGTTGGGGAAAAGCTGGTCATTACGCATGTCGGCTATCAATCCAGAGAGGTTACAGTATTAAGAACACAGGGCAATTTAGCGATTTCTTTGCAACCGGGAATAAGCCAAATGGATGAAGTGATAGTAGTGGGTTATGGTACCGTAAAGAGAAAAGATCTGACCGGATCTGTTGCGTCAGTGAAAGCATCTGATATGGCAAAGAGTACCGAAATGTCATTAAATGGAACCATGCAGGGAAGAGCGGCTGGTGTTTCTGTTGTATCCAATGAAGGTGCTCCGGGGGCAGATGTATCTATTTATATTCGTGCAGGATCCTCTATCTCTGCCGGAAATGAACCTTTATATATTATTGATGGATTTCCTCAATTAGGAGGATCCAATCTGAACATTAACGTGAATGACGTTGAATCAGTGGAAATCCTGAAAGATGCCTCTGCCACTGCTATCTATGGATCCCGCGGTGCTAATGGAGTTATTATTATCACCACCAAAACCGGGAAAGCGGGCAGATTCAGCATAAACTATGATGGCTACTATGCTTTACAGAAATTGGGTGTAAAAAGAAAAGTATTAAACACGATGCAGTATGCGGAACTGCAACACTATATAACCGCTAACCCAATAAATTCAGAAATTGGAGATTCCAGTTGGTATAACTGGCCTTCTTTTAAAGATTCTGTTTTTCATGACTGGCAAAATGAAATGTACAGGCTTGCAGGCATGTATAGTCATAACCTTTCTTTTACAGGAGGAACATCAGATTTGAAACTTGCTGGTTCGTTGAATCTTACAGACCAGGATGGAATTGCTGTAGGCACGAACTATAAGCGTTATTCAGCCAGGTTGA
The DNA here is from genome assembly GCA_964518685.1 of uncultured Terrimonas sp. GTDB lineage: Bacteria > Bacteroidota > Bacteroidia > Chitinophagales > Chitinophagaceae > Agriterribacter. The sequence continues at coordinate 21,075 of CAZFGP010000056.1, read as the reverse complement.
ATTCGATTGCCAATATTACTAAGTTTATTTCAAACACAACAAATATAGCGCTTACTTATCAGGACAGGACAGGCTCTTCTCTTACCGGCGGCGGAGGCCTTGTTTATTCAGCTGTAAAAGGAAGTCCATACAAGCCGCCAAATATGGACCTGAACGATTACTTGATTGCAAATGGTATGCCACCGGGAGGTTCTTACGGCAGAGACCCGCTAATGGATTTGATTTATCCCGACATTAAAAACCTGGGGTATTATGCCAGTTTAAATTCGGCATTGAGTTTTAAATTAACAGAAGATTTGACATTGAAGATTGCCGGTGGAATGACATACAATGTTAGTGAATCCAATGTTTTCTATCCAGGCAATACCTCTTATGGCGCTTTTATTGGAGGCCAGGCAAGAAAAAATAATCTTATCAGCTTAGGGTTGATTAATGAAAATACCCTGAACTATTCCAAAACCCTACCCTGGGGCGACAGGGTAGATGCCGTTGCGGGTTATTCCTTACAAAAAGCAATCAATACTTTTACAAATACCAGCACCCAAAAATTTGCTATTGAAGCATTGGGCTATAATAATCTGGCGATGGGAAGTCAATTTTTCGCACCGCGGTCGGGAAAATCTGCCAGCGGAATTGAAAGTTATTTCGGTCGGGTACAATATGCTTTGAAAGATAAGTATATTTTTACCGGCACTATTCGTGCAGACGGCAGCTCGAAATTCCCGATCCATAAATGGGGTTATTTTCCATCCGGTGGATTTGCCTGGAGGGTGAATGATGAAAAATTCATGAATGGAATTCCGGTAATTTCAGATTTGAAATTGAGAGTTACCTATGGATTGACGGGAAATGAATCAATTGCTCCTTATTCTTCATACACAACGTATGGTCCAAATAATTATACACCGGTATCGGGAGGTCAGATAGTAGTAGGTGTGATGCCAACGCAATTAGGTTCCAATGAATTGAAATGGGAAACTACCATTCAGCAGAACTTGGGTATTGATCTGGGTTTGCTCAATAACCGTATTCAAATCACAGCAGATTTTTACATTAAGAAATCTAAAGATCTCTTATTAAAGGCTCCTTTATCTAATTATTCCGGATTTACCACTGTTACCAGGAATGTGGGTGATATGCAGGTGAAAGGAATGGAGTATAATTTAAACACCGTGAATTTGAATGGCAAATTTAAATGGTCAACGAATTTTAATATAGCATTTAATAAGTCTGTGGTTTTAAAGTTGAATGAAGGCCAGGATTATTTTTATACTGGAAATGTCGGACGTTATGGTGATCAATACGGGAATCCTTATATCGTAAAGGTAGGCCATACCCTGGGTTCGTTTTTCGGATATATAAATGATGGCATCGTCAATACACAGGAAGAATTAGCGGCGGCGCCAAGACATAATTCTCTTGTTATCAAACAAGGAGTTAGGAAGTATAGAGATGTTAGCGGTCCCAACGGTAAACCAGACGGGATCATTGATATCAATGACAGGACCGTAATCGGAAACGGAAACCCTAAGTTTTTTGGAGGTTTTACCAATAATTTCTCTTATGGATCTTTCGAACTGAGTTTTTTATTCACGTATAGTTATGGCAACGATATCCTGAATGCGGACAAGGCATTGTTCCAACAACCTATGACATTCCAGGGAGGCACATTGGATATGCTTGAAAGATGGACACCTAAAAATCCTCAGATCAATGCACAAAGATGGGATCTTAGTTTCGTTAACGAATATTCTTATGCTTCGTCTTTCCTGATCGAAGATGGTTCTTACCTTAGATTAAAGAATGTTCAACTGGCTTATAATTTGAACAAGGTTTTATTAAGCAAACTGCCGGTGAAAAGTCTTAGGGTTTATTTTACAGCACAGAACCTATTAACCTTCACCCGGTATTCTGGATATGACCCTGAGGTGAATTTTCTCAATTCAATTATTACGCCGGGCGCGGATTTAGGTGCGTACCCGCGTAGTAAAGTTTATACATTCGGTTTAAGCCTTGCTTTCTAATAAAAAATTATTATCATGAAAAAGCTATTAATAGGAATTGTTATAATGTCATTATTCATGGGAGGATGCAAAAAGATCATAACCGAGGCGCCGTATGATTTCTTAACCCCCCAGAATTTCCCGACAAGCGCTGCCGAAGCAGATGCGGCACTCATAGGTTGTTATACTGCTTTAAAAGGCACTGGTAACGGAACCTGGAATTACACCGGAGGATTATATATGAATACTCAAAATGATGTAACGTTTTCAACAAATAACTGGTCTTATTTTGTTAATTTAAGTAATGGTACAGAAGTGGCCTGGTGGAAAGATTACTGGACGGCAATTAATGCAGCAAACAACCTTATTGGGTCCTTAGAAAAGAGAGATACATCCAAAGATTTATGGGTTCCGGAAAAGTTGGCTGAGGCCAGAGCTATCAGAGCATATTTTTATCATACGATGGCTTGTATGTTCGGAGATATTCCGCTCCGGATGAAACCAACCACCGAAACGGTATTAAAGGTGCCAAGGAGCCCAGTGCAAGCGATCTATGATTCTATCATCCTTCCTGACATTGCTTACGCGGATGGTAAGTTGCCTGGTTCCAGCACTTCAACAGGGAGAATTACTGCGGGACCCTTGAAGTGCATCATGGCCGATATTTATATGAAACTGGCAGGATGGCGCAGGTCCTCGCAAGGTCAGATGATAGCCGGGAATTCGAGTTATTGGGCCAAGGCAAGAGATGCGGCAAAAGCAGTAATTGATATGGAAACCGCCGGAGTGTATAAATTGGAGGATGAGTACAGCCAGGTATTTACCAAGCTTTCAACTGACGTTCAGACTAAAGAGGTAATATTAGCTCTTGAATTTACACAAAATGCCGGAAGTAATTTTCCTTATGCTTATGGTACGCCTTCTGTTGGCGTTAGCTCCGGGGGAGGGGGAGGAAATTTAAGGATTTTGAGAGAATGGATTAGAACTCAGGATAACAGAGATGAAAGATGGAAATGGAATGTAGGTGATTATACCTATTCAGGCTGGACCAGAGTGCCTGCCCCCGATACGGGTCTATGGAGAGTTACCACATTTCAGAAAATATATCCTTCCAAAGGCTATTGGCAGGATCATCTGACGGACTGGCCCTTGTACCGGCTGGCTGAGGCAAAACTAATGTATGCGGAAGCAGCTAACGAAGCTGAAGGCGGACCGTCTGACGAAGCCTATAAGCAAATCAATGCAATAAGATATAGGTCTAGACCAGCAGATCATAAAAATGATGGTACAGTACTGCCCGACCTGGCCGGTTTATCACAACAACAATTTCGGGATGCTGTGATGAATGAAAGAGCGATGGAATTGATCAATGAAGGGAAACGCCGAATGGACCTGATCAGGTGGGGAGTCTTAAAAGAAAGGATTGAGGCCATTCAGCAATATGAAAGTTCACTGGCCGGTGTAGGTGGATTTAATATGAGGTATTATCTCTGCTGGGTACCATCCGGTGAGGTGGCATCCAATGAGTGGCAAAACAATGAAGGCTATTAATATTTTTTAAGGACAAAACAAATCGTTATGAAATTATTTAATCTTAAAATAAAACAGCTATTTTTAAATATGACAGGAGTAGCAGCAATTATTGCAATTCCTGTTATTATGGATAGTTGTGAAAAACCGGTGATCACTTCAGAGACATTTGAGACCTCTAACCTGAGGGTGGTTAACAGTTTACGAGATCGAACTTCAGTGAAGTTTTACCTGGATACCTTTAATCTGACGTTGACGGGAACACAAAACTATAATACAAATTCAGTTTATTGGGTGGTAAAATCCGGATTGAGAAAAGCTAAGTTTTTCAGCACGTCAACCCAAGACACTTTTGCAACAAAGGATATACAACTGAATGGTGATAAAGTATATACACTGTACCTTGCAGGCGATGCCAGTTCTTCAAAGACCTGGCTAACCGAAGATGAGTTGGATTCAAGTACTCCTGATAAAGCTAAGATCAGGTTGGCAAATCTTGCATCAACCCTTGCCAATTTTGATGTCACGATTCAAAGGGTAGATCCTTTAGATCCACTTTTCCCTCCTCAGCCTGAAATTAAAATATTTTCAAATGTAACGATGGAATCTGTTTCTGGCTATGAGTCTTTATCAGTAGCTGCCTCAAAGGGCAATTCCCTCAATCGGTTGCATAATATAAAAGTGTATGAAGCCGGTACAGGCAACCTGCTGGTGAAATTGGATCAGGTAGATATAAGGGCAACTTCCGTTAATACACTAATTATTTCTGGTATCCAGGGTGGCTCCCCCGGATTAAGTGTGAGATCTGTGAAGGAATGGCTGGACTGGTAAAAATATTTGTATTGCAATATCTTCTAAGGAGGTTTAATAGAAATAGTTTACTCAATACCTCTGATCAAACAGAGTAGTCAGTTAAAAGAGAAAGTATGTAGTAGTTACCTCTTATTTTAATTTAGAATATTAACCTATGGTATTAATGCTGAACCTGTAGTTGAAAACATGATAGTAAAAGCAATCATTGACTCTGTCTAGGAAAAGTTGATAAATCTTTTCCCTCCAATGAACGCTATTGCTATTTGAATTTTGGTCTTGAATTGCTCTACTGACAGGGTTAATTATAAATTGAAATTTTGGGTTCGGTAAAAGTTAAATATTGAGCTATGAAAAAGCTATGGATAAGTTTTCTGATTTTAATTGTATGCATTCCTGCTTTTAGTATAAGAAAATTTTATTTCTCTTCTTCCGGTAACGATAATTATTCTTTAATCCAGGCACAAAATCCTGCAACCCCCTGGCGAAGTTTAGAGAAATTAAATTCCATCATGAGTATTTTGGAACCCGGAGATTCAGTATTGTTCCGTCGTGGAGATGTTTTTGTCGGAACCATTACTGTAACGAAATCGGGCTCAGAATCCAAGCCGATTGTCTTTGCAGCGTACGGAAACAAAAATAAACCGGATCCTGAAATCAATGGGCGTATGAATATTTCCCAATGGTCTAAAACCGAAAAAAATATTTGGGTTGCGGACGCCTCCCATCTGGCAAGTGCTGTGAATTATTTTACCATAGACAATAAGGCTTACGCCATGGGGCGATTTCCTAATGCTGATGAAACGCCTGATGGCTATATGCATATTGAAAGTGCAGACAGCACCCTGAGTATAACAGATAATGAATTAAAGGGAGAGCCTGACTGGACAGGGGCCGAATTGGTCATTAAACCAAAACGTTGGTTGATTGACAGAAACCCGATCACAAAGCATGAAGACCACACTCTTTGGTATAAAGCATTTAGCAGGTATGTGCCTGCAAAGGGATTCGGATACTTTATCCAAAATCATATTAGGACTTTAGACAAGTTCGGTGAATGGTTTTATGATACGTTATCAAAAAAGATGTACCTGCATCTGGGAGATAAGTCACCGAAGGATTACACAATCCAGGGAAGCAGGTATGAAAATCTTCTGGAAATAAATAATCAGTCAAATGTTGAAATTTATGGACTTTCTTTTGTTGGAGCCAATAAAAATTCAGTGAACCTTAATAATGTAAAAGGAATTGTTATCAGGAACTGCGTAATGAAATATTCGGGCATGAATGGGATAAATGGTTCTTTGGCTGAAAATATTTTGATTGAAAATAACAAGGTGCTTGATGTCAGTAATTCAGGACTGACCTTTATGAGGGGGTGTAGCAATATTATTGTCCGGGGCAATACGATTAAGAGGTGCGGAATTATTGACGGGGCTGGGCCAAGTGGCAACAGCAAAACGGTTGGAGTCAGTATAGGAGGAGATAATAATCTTTTGGAATTTAATACCATTGACAGTATAGGATACATAGGACTTATTTTCACCGGGGATAATGTGCTGATAAAAAATAATACCATCAGCAATTTCACCATGAACAAGGATGACGGAGGTGGTATCTATACCGTTTCAGGGAAAAAGCGTGGAAGAGATTTTAAGAACAGGAAAATAATCGGCAATATTGTAATGCATGGCATTGGCAATGGTGCCGGCACAAGCCGTCCGGAGTTTAAATCAGCAATTGGCATTTATATGGATGATGGAACCAGCTATGTGGATATTTATGATAACATAGTAGGTTATTGTGCTGAGATCGGAATCTTTTTACATGATGCAAGATTTGTCAATGTAAAAAATAATTTAGCGTATGCATGCGATATACCGTTTGCCATGCACCAGGATTTGATATGGGAAGGTGGTAGTATGATTTCCAATGTGATCAGGAAGAATATTTTTGTTTCCCCGGAAAGCAATTCATTCCTTGAGAGTTTTCGTACACAGGAAGATAATATAAAAAACTTTGGAGATCTTGATAGTAATTATTTTTGGTATCCTTCAAAAAATATAGAAGATACTTTACGTTATTTTAAAGAAACGACCTGGAAGTCAAAGTATCAGAATTACTCTATCCGGGATTGGAAACAAAAATACCCCTTTGACCAGCATAGTGGATTTAACGAGATGGAAGTAAAGGAATTCAATAAGAAAATTCGGATAGAATACAATCCCACAATAAAACGAAAGAATATAAATCTTGGTACTAATATTTATAGAGACATCGAAGGAGAAAAAGTCATGGATAAGATTACCATAAAACCATTTGAATGGATTTTTCTTGTCGAAGACCGGGAATAAAACCATATCTTTTCCCCCCCCCTCATTCCATAAAGTAAACTGGTAATACTAATAAGTCAGCTATGTTTGCTTTACTCGAATATGCCAGTTCCTTCTTAATATGGAATGTTTTATTTACTATCATTTTTTTTCTAACTAAGGGCTGCAACCTATTCTGCAACATCAACATTGGTTGATTGGATGCTTAACCAAAATGGGACAGAAATAGGTATTGGGCAACGTTGGCCCTTTTATGGAGATCCAATAATTGAGCAATTTATTATGGGATCGGGAAGTGATTTCACCATTGTCCATCATTATAGAATGTGGGGAGAGGGTGCTCTCTATAATTATCCTTATGTATTATTGGTTTCCGGGAAAAAAGATGGCGCTTCAATCAAAAATCTGAAAATGACCATGATTAGCCTGCCTTATGTATGGAGTGCGGCAGATAAAAAAGGCGATGGCGGTGAAGTTGTAATGTCCCGTGACGAAGACGGCGTATCTGAGTTACAATAACGGGGATATTCCGAAAGATAATTTGTAGGTAAATTAGAATGATAAAAGACGTGTGGACGATCCATTGTGTCTTTTATTGATGATTCGATTTAAAAAGGAAAACAATTTTTTCAAAAAAATTTTGAGTGTTAGCGTCTCCAGGCGCAGGTCTCCCTACCTGTGCCAGGGCCGGTTTATTACTTTAGCTCTTCCCGGAATAAGACGTTTCTGTGAAGTTTTGAATTTTTCTCCTCGTATTTTCATAGATTACGTTTTAGATTATTCTGCTTTTAGAGCAATTCAGGTCATTTTAATCAATAATAGCATGACGACTATTCCCAATAGAAGACTTTTCTTAAAACAGGCCTCAATGGCTGCCTTGGGTTCTGTTGTAACAACTAATACCGTAAAGACAGGAACATTAATGTCTGAATTATCCGGGAATACACCGGGTGCCGGCAAAACTCTTTTGCCTATTGCTTATGCCGATATTTATATCCAGGGGGAATTACTTTCCAGAGCCATGAGGAATTATGATCGCTTAGAATCGGATCTGTATTGGCCTGAAAACGATTTTGCTCCTAAAGGCCGGAACCCCAATGCAGCTTCACCGGGCGACAAAGAAGGGCGAATCATCTTAGGTCTTACCCTGCAGGCGCTGGCAACGCACAGAAGACCTGTTTACCTGAGTCAGGTTATAGGTTTAATACCAAAATATGTAAACGAAAAAGGCTATTTTGGACCTATTCTTAAAGATAAAATTGATGAACAGCAACTTTCAGGTCACGGATTCCTGTTAAGAGGACTCTGCGAATATTATACCTGGAAAAAAGACCCGGAGGTTAAACGACATATTTTAAATATAACTCATCATCTTGCCCTGCCTACCAGGGGCGCATTTTTGTATTATCCGGTTGATCCTAAAAGCAGAGTTCAGAATGTGGGTGAAGTTGCGGGTACTATTCAAAATACAGTTGGAGAATGGATGCTGTCTTCCGATATAGGATGTTATCTTTTGTTATTAGATGGGGTTACTCAGGTTTACGATTTATTTCCATCAACGGAACTAAAAGGTCTTATTGAAGAAATGATTGCCTGTTTTCGCCGAATGGATGTTGTAGGTATCAAAGCGCAAACCCATTCTATCCTTACCGGACTAAGGGCTATACTACGCTATTATCATACCACCGGAGACCGGCAGCTTCTTAAACTGGTTGAGGATAGCTATGCTATTTATAGAAATGAGGGGATGACGGCAAACTTTGAAAACCTGAATTGGTTCGAACGTCCAAAATGGACAGAACCCTGTGCAATTATTGATTCCTTTATGGTTGCGGTTCAGCTTTGGCAGATAACAGAAAAAGCACATTTTCTTGAGGACGCGCATCTTATTTATTATAACGCTATTGGACACACGCAAAGAGAAAATGGGGGCTTTGGATTAGACAATTGCACGCGGGCTGCTGAGCCATCTCTTTATGTTAAAGATGATGAGGCATGGTGGTGTTGTACCATGCGAGGGGGTGAAGGGATGGCTGCGGCTATTCAATACAATTACTTTATGAAGGATAATGAAGTGGTTATCCCTTTCTTTAACAGCAGCGAAGCCATGCTTCGTTTAAAAGGAGGGAATATAGCGCTTAAACAAATTTCAGAATATCCCTTTAATGGGTATATAACCTGGGAAGTTCAGGAATCTAATAATAAGGCGCCGGTAACCTTGAAATGGCTGGCGCCTTTCTGGTCTAAAAATCATCTTTTGAAAATTAATGGCAAGGAGTCCGCTTTTGAAAAAAGCAATGGATTTCTGGTAGTGAGCATGATAATGAAGAAAGGGACTATTATTGAGTTAAGTTTTGAGCAGCATCCCGGAATTGAATACCAGTCGGGTGAGGATAGTACAAATAATCGTTTTTATACGATTGCATATGGTCCTCTTCAGTTAGGATATGAAGGTGATAAAGAAATTAGGATAACACCAAATGCAGAAATTGTAAGAGAATCAACTGCGGCATGGAAAATAAAAAATACAGATATTATGCTTACCCCAATCTATCACCTGATGGATGCAAAAGTCAGAGTGAATTCCGGATACCGTAAACAATTACTTTTTCCTTCAGGGAATACCAGTTATTAAGTTGTTTTTATTTTCTGATTTCAGGATGTTGATTGAAAATTTTTTCCATCAGATTAAATAATTCGGGATGATGGGTTTTAAATTGTTCAGGTTGGTTAAAAAAATATTCTGACGCCACCGCAAAGAACTCTGCCTGACTGGTGGCTCCGTAGGTATCAATGTCCGAATTCCCGGTCTTGATATGATGAATAGCTTCGCTCATATAATTAATCCAGGGAATAGTGTATTGTTTTTGCAGCAATACTTCCGGTATCCCATCGGTTGAACCGTCAGCCTTATCCAACAAATGCACAAACTCATGAATACCTGTATTGTCCTTTTGGCTTTCATGAAAAAAACCCTGTCTGAGTGCAGGTTTCGATAAAATCATTATTCGTTGCATGGCACCGGTTCCCACCATGCCCAGCGTGTTTCGTTCGTGACCAACAGTAGAAAAATCTTCTGCATTGAACCGGTCGCCATATAATAGTACGTCTTTTAAATTATAGTATCGCCATTCTTTAAATCCAAAAACGGGGATTACTGCGCTACAGGCCACCAATACTCTGTCCAGGTCATCCACATGGGTATTAACACCATGAATTCGGATATAGGAGAGAAATTCTTTAACTCTTTTTTCAAATTGTAATTTTTGTTCTGCCTCAAGGTCCCGGTAGAAAGCAACATGGTTCAGCAGTAACTGGCTCAGGTTTTGTGGCGTTATATACTGATTAGGTTTTTTTTTCCTGCCGTAGATGAATAAGGCAATGAATAAAGTGAGGAACAATATGGAAATGATTGGCGCTGCCACGAAGCAAAGGTAAACACTTAGCCTATTTGCCAGGCGGTATTATTCATTACAAAGACAGATATTGACTATTGTAAAACAATTATCTTTGCCGATTCCGGGACGTTAGCTCAGTTGGTTTAGAGCACTACTTTGACAGAGTAGGGGTCATTGGTTCGAGTCCAATACGTCCCACCCGATTGGCCTCTTTGTTAAGGTTAAATTTTTCTCCGTTTACTATCTGAATGAATGTAATAGCGATTTTTTGATGTCCTTTTGTTAAACAGTTGGATATCACGGTTACCCCAAAACAGGTCTTAGCCAATATTCCAATTCCTCCCGGGGTAGTTTTTTACGAAGGATGTAATCTTCAAATTGGTCTTCCTTGATTTTACCAATTCCAAAGTACTGGCTTTTAGGATGACTGAAATACCAGCCGCATACTGATGAAGCCGGATACATGGCCAATGCGTCAGTTAGACGAATATGTGTTGTTGTTTCTCCTCCCAGCAATTTGAAAAGTTTATGTTTTTCCAAATGATCCGGACAGGCAGGGTAACCCGGAGCAGGTCTGATACCCTGATATCTCTCTTTAATCAAATCTTCTTTGGTGAGATTCTCGTCTTTTACATAGGCCCAAAATTCCTTTCTTACACGATGATGCAAACATTCGGCAAAAGATTCTACCAACCGGTCGCTGAGCGCCTGAAGCGTAATTTTATTATAGTCGTCAAATTCCGATTCAAATCTTTTAATATGAGGTTCTATGCCTTCTATGGTAACGGCAAAGGCACCCATGAAATCCTGTACGCCAGTGTCCTCAGGGGCAATGAAATCAGCGAGGGAAAGGTTGGGCTGTCCCGGAGCTTTCTTAACCTGCTGTCGGAGATATTCCAACTCAACCCCCACCTCTCCGTTACGGACTTTTATGGTATCGGAAGCTGTTGTATTTGCCTCCCAGAAGCCGATGGTGCCATGTGCTGTCAGCCACTTTTCAGCAATGATTTTGTCCAGTAACAGGTTGGCATCCTTATACAACTGGCTGGCTTCTTTCCCAACCTTTTCATCTGACAGGATCTGGGGAAAACTTCCATGCAGTTCCCAGGCAATAAAAAAGGGTTTCCAGTCAATATATTCTCTTATCTCATTGAGGTCATAATCTTCAAAAGTTTTAACGCCCAGGAAAGTAGGAGTGGGAGGGGTATAGTTTTTCCAGTCAATAGCCACTTTGTTAGCTTGTGCTTCCGGATAGCTCAGGTACTGTTTAACTGGCTTTTTATTTTCAAAATCAGTTCTTACTTTTTGGTATTCCTCTTTGATATCCTCAAGAAATTTCTCTTTCTGTTCATTCAGTAAAGTGCCGGCAATAGTAACACTTCTGCTGGCATCCATCACGTGTACCACTCCGTTATCGTATTGGGGTGCAATTTTAACGGCGGTATGGATACGGGAAGTAGTGGCGCCTCCAATCAACAAGGGTAAGGTCATGCCGCGGCGTTTCATTTCCTGGGCCACATGCACCATTTCATCCAGTGAGGGTGTTATCAGTCCACTAACCCCTACCATTGCCGCATTACATTTCACTGCTTCATCGAGCAACCGGTCTGTCGGTACCATCACGCCTAAGTCTTTAACATTATAGCCGTTGCATCCCAGTACCACTCCAACAATATTTTTACCAATATCATGCACATCACCTTTTACTGTTGCCAGCAGGATCGTGGGTGCGTTCGATACTTCTGTTTTTTCTGCTTCTATATAAGGGGTGAGGATAGCCACCGATTTTTTCATTACTCTGGCAGATTTCACCACCTGGGGCAAAAACATTTTTCCCGAACCGAATAAGTCGCCTACTACATTCATCCCATCCATCAGCGGACCTTCAATTACCTCCAGCGGATGCGGGTATTTCTGCCGCGCTTCTTCTGTATCCACGTCAATGAAATCTGTTATTCCGTTAACCAGAGAATGGCTGATTCTGGCTTCAACTGTACCGTTGCGCCAGGACATATCCTTAACAATCTCCTTCCCTTTAGCTTTTACGGTTTCTGCAAAAGTGATCAGCTTTTCGGTAGCCTCATTATTATCGTTGTTTCGGTTTAAGATAACGTCTTCACACAGCTGCCGCAGTTGAGGGTCAATCTCGTCATATACCACCAATTGACCTGCATTAACAATACCCATATCCAGTCCGGCTTTTATGGCATAGTATAAAAATACCGAGTGCATGGCTTCGCGAACGTGTTCATTGCCACGGAAAGAGAAAGAAACATTGCTTACGCCACCGCTGACCTTAACCAAAGGCATGAGCTGTTTTATTTCTTTTGTAGCTTCAATGAAGTCAACCGCATAATTGTTGTGTTCTTCAATGCCGGTGGCGATAGCAAAAATATTAGGGTCGAAGATGATATCCTGCGGGTCATAACCAACTTTATGAACAAGAATCTCATAGGCTTTTTTACAGATGCTTACTTTCCTCTCTTTGGTATCTGCCTGTCCCTTTTCGTCGAAGGCCATCACCACCACGGCAGCTCCAAATTGTTTGCATATCTCCGCCTCACGTATAAATTTTTCTTCTCCTTCCTTCATGGAGATGGAGTTAACAACGCATTTTCCCTGCACGCATTTCAGCCCCGCCTCTATGATTTCAAATTTGGAGGAATCAATCATAATGGGAATCCTGGCAATATCCGGTTCGCTCTGCAACAAATTCAAAAAGGTAGTCATAGCTGCAACTCCCTCTAACATGGCGTCATCCATATTTACATCCAGCACCTGAGCGCCGTTTTCTACCTGTTGACGGGCAATACTCAGCGCTTCTTCATAACGATTGTCTCTAACCAGCCGGGCAAATTTTTTTGATCCGGTGACATTGGTTCTTTCACCAACGTTGATGAAATTAGATTCGGGACGCACTACCAGCGACTCCAGTCCCGACAAACGGAGATAGGGTTTTATAACGACCGATTTAGACATAGTTGTATCATTTGCTCTTAGAACTCCGGAAGCCTATCGGCTCTCGCGGTTTTTCATCTTTCATTAATAATTTTTTCAACGCGTTTTCCCAGTTTCCACGCGGTCTGACCCTCCCATAGTCGGGTACCGACCGTGCACCATCATATTTTCAAATTAACTCCTTCTCCAGTTCCGGCAGCGGCCTAGGTTTTAACTTACGCACGCTATCGGCTATATGTTGAATATGTTCCGGCGTGGTACCACAACATCCGCCTACTATATTCACAAAACCTTTTTCTGCCCATTCTTCCAAAAAGTGGGCCGTCTCATGCGCTGTTTCATCATATTCGCCCATAGCATTTGGCAGTCCGGCATTAGGATAAGCCGATACATAACAGGATGCGATTTGCGATAATTCCTCAATGTGAGGCCTCATTTCTTTTGCTCCAAGGGCACAGTTGAGTCCTATACTCAGAGGCCGGGCATGAAGTACAGATATATAAAAAGCTTCCAGGGTTTGACCACTTAGTGTTCGGCCGGAAGCATCGGTTATGGTACCGCTGATCATAATTTCCGCAGGGATAATATCAGGATGATCACGATAGAATTGTTTAATGGCGAAGATGGCAGCTTTGGCGTTCAGCGTGTCGAAGATAGTTTCGATCAGCAGAATATCCACGCCGCCTGCTACAAGGCCGCTTACCTGTTCATAATAAGCAGCTTCCACCTGATTGAAGGTAACGGATCGAAACCCGGGATTATTAACATCAGGAGAAAGGCTGAGTGTTTTATTCAGGGGACCAATAGCGCCTGCAATCCAGACTTTTCTTCCCGATTGTTGAACGGCTTCTTTAGCGCATTGTACGGCAGCGGTGTTAAGTTCGTAAGCAAGAGATTGCATGTTATAATCTGCCTGGGCTATAGAAGTACTGCTGAAGGTATTGGTTTCAATAATATCTGCTCCCGCTGCTATATATTTTTTATGAATTTCGGTAATGATACGAGGGCAGGTAATACTCAATAAATCATTATTGCCTTTAAGATCGGAAGGCCAGTCTTTAAACCGGTTTCCGCGGAAATCTGATTCTGTGAGATGGTATTGCTGTATCATGGTGCCCATAGCGCCATCAATAATTAGTATGCGCTGTTGTAATGCGTCTCGTAAATGGCTCATATTTTTCCTCCTGGTTGGCCTCCTTTTATAACACCTGTCGGGCTATGTTCACTATGGTTTCGGGCGTTGAAGAGTGCGACGCAACAATAGCCACATAGTAGCAATAGGCGGGTATCAAAATAATTTTCCTGGACCTAAAAAACGTTGGGAAACTGATGAGGAGTGTTTCTTATCGTTTATTAGTTCAGAGTTTTTAAACAGGCTGAACAATAAACAAATCCGCCTGTAAATTTTTGCGAAGGTACAATTTTAATTGGAATCTTAATGGGAAACATAATTTTCAACCGGCATCCGGTTTTGCAGGCTTCTGCCCAAAGTAAGTTCATCGGCGTATTCGAGTTCACCGCCAAAGGAGATGCCGCGTGCGATGGTGGTGATCTTTACCGGATATTGTTCTATTTTTTTTTGAATGTAATAAATAGTGGTATCGCCCTGGATATTGGGGCTTAGCGCAAAGATAATTTCCTCAGTTTGCCCTGAATGAATGCGGTGTAGCAGGGTTTCAATATGCAACTGGTCTGGCCCCACCCCGTCTAATGGAGATATAATGCCGCCTAGCACGTGGTATAATCCGTTGAATTGCTGTGTGCTTTCGATGGCAATTACGTCCCTGATGGATTCCACCACGCAAATGATATTTTTCTTACGGGAGGAATTACTGCAGATATTACAGATATTTCCATCAGAAATATTATGGCATACTGCACAGAAGCAGAGTTCGGTTTTCATCCTGCTGATGGCTTCACCAAATCGTTTTACGTCTTCGGGACTTTGTTTGATGAGATGCAATACCAGGCGTAGCGCTGTTTTTTTACCTATACCGGGAAGGCGGGTAAATTCTGCAACTGCGTTTTCAAGTAAGGAAGAGGAGATTTGCATGCTGCAAAGATATTGCTAAAGAAGCCAGATTGCTTAGAAGTTTATGATTTGAGATTGGATGGTTTTTCAGTGGTTCCCGTACAGCGCCTACTGATTATTATTATTTGTCCAAAATATTTCCAGGTGGATGTGGAGGCAGTTCAATGGTAATTTCATTATCCCAGTTTGGGCGAACGGTATATTTTTTCCTGTCGGAGACAACTCTTTCAGGTTGAATTTTTTCCCAGTAGTTTCCGGTATCCCATTTCCTGTTGCCGTTGGCATCGTACAGGATACGGATTTCATAATCACCCGGATGGAAAAGGGGTATATTTATTTGTTTATCAACCACAGAAAGCGATTGTTCAATTTTATCAGACTTATAAAAGATAAGAACAATATGTTGGTTGCTGTCCAGGTTTTCAATTCTGAGCTTTAGCCTCCCGTAATCACTTTGTTTTTTGGTTTTAAACCGGATCGTATCTGCCTTGGACAATGTATATCCGGCCGAATCTTTAGCAATGGCAGTATCCAAAACCAATATAAACTCCTGTTCTTCCTTCCAGGGATAACTGATGGAGAAAGATTGTTGCATGGAATCGGCTTGAATATGATATCCGGCAATAGGATGAAACAGGGTATCTGCAAAAAGTAACTTGGAGCTGTCAAATGCTTCCAAGGGCTCGCTGAAGGTTAAGAGCAGATTGCTTAATAAATCCTGCTGCCCTCCTTCGAGATTAGTTTGGAAACCCAATTTTTTTTGTTTTTTGGAGGTGGCTGGCTTTGTTGTGGAGGTAGTTCCCGGTCGTCCTGGTTTTAGGCCTTCCAGCTCCCCCTCAAATGCATATAACACGGGTTTAATATTATCATCTCCAATTGTTATAGCACTGTCGTAAAACGCAAACATATCGCTGTTGCGCATATACATCTTTTGACCGCTTTGATCTTTGAGCGCGAAAATTTGATATTTCCCCGGTGCTATATTCTGAAACTTAAAACGGCCTGCACTGTCCAGACGGGTAAAATAACGTGGTTTTTCTTTGGCTACGGCTGAATCTTCAAAATTGCGGTACAGCATCACAATTAAAGTGCTATCCGCGCGGTCGGTTTGTGCTATTAATACTTTTCCTGAAAGTGTACTGCTGTCAATATAAGATCCCGTTGAAAATATATAGGTGAATTGTTTGGCAGGATTACCTTCATTAAGGTCTTTCAGCGACCGTCCGAAATTAATTGAATAGGTGGTATTTTCTTCCAGGGTATCTTTAATACGGATGATTACTTCCTTCAGTTTGGCTTCCACAACCGGAGATACCTTAGGCACGGGTGAGACGATTAGCTGTTCTTCGGCTCTTTCTAATTGCACATATTCATTAAAAGTGAGCACAATTTTATTAGCAGTAAACCGGAGTGTGGAATCTTTCGGGATTGCCGCTGTCATTACAGGAGGGATGGTGTCTTTGGGTCCGCCGGTTGGCGGAATAATCTGCGCACACCCGGAAGTAAATACGAGAAGTTTATAAATGAGAAATGATACCGTTAAAGTGCTAATACTCTTTTTCATTGAAGGGGCATACGCTTTTCAAAGATGCAAACTTAGCAGGTTTAGGATTAATCAGCATCCTTTAATTTCCCAATATATTGGCAATTTGCAGCCTGAGTATTACTCTTCTTCCTCACCGGGCTGGTGCAATGCTACGGTTAAATGATTCGTTTTAACAAAATTACACCATTCGCAGTCGGGTTTACCGCAACCTGTTTTAAATTCATGTTGCTGGATCTTTTCCCAGGTATGCACAATCTGCTGGGTTACCGTTGTAATATCTGCAGGAGACACCTCAATCTTTTCTGTTTTATATTCTTCCCCTACGGGTTCCACAAAATCGAATTCAGTACTCACGGCTTTCCATTCCTTTTCCTTATAATTATCCAGTAATATTTTGTAAAATACTGCCTGCCGCCAATAATCTCCGCCATTGGGTTCTTTTTCATTGGGGGGAAGCAGTTTCTTCCGCGCATTTTGGTATTTCCCGGTTTTGTAATCCACTATATTTATCAGGTTGCCATTAAATTCCAGTTTGTCGAGCTTGCCATTAACAGGCACATGGTGTACCGTTACGTTTCGGATGTTTCTTTCGGAGCTACATACCTTATTCCATTTATTCACATAATAATCATAGTAGGCGGGCAATATTTTTTCACCATATTCAATTCGTCTTTTATACCCTTCCGGAGTGAAGGCTTCTCTGTTGTCCCTCATAAATCTTTTAAAATCGTAGACAAAAATATCCTTCGGCGGAAAGATATCATTATTGTCTTTCATCTTTTTAAATAACTGATCCAGCGCCGTGTGGATAGCGCTTCCAAAAGTCATATTTTCATTTTTTGCTGCAGGAACCCTGAGCAGATTTTGATAATAAAATTTTAGGGGGCAATTCAGGAAATTATTCAGATGGGTTACACTTAAGGTATATGATTTTAATAATTGATTGATGAATTCCTTTTCTACCAGTTCTATTTCCGGTAATGCCATTTCCTTAAACTGAAGCTCAAGATAATCGCTCAGAAGTTGTTCGTTTACCTGTGCTGGAACAAGCGGCAGAGAACCGTTTTCTATCAGTTCGGTAACAAAAGTACTTCGGGTAAGGTCCTTTTCTTTAT
This sequence comes from uncultured Terrimonas sp., assembly GCA_964518685.1. Taxonomy (GTDB): domain Bacteria; phylum Bacteroidota; class Bacteroidia; order Chitinophagales; family Chitinophagaceae; genus Agriterribacter. The sequence continues at coordinate 3,350 of CAZFGP010000056.1, read as the reverse complement.
CATCTTTCAGAGGATAAGAAATTTGCAGGTGAGTTTTTGCACGGGTGATGGCAACGTAAAATAATCGCCTGCTTTCTTCCATATTTTGATCAATGGACACTTCATCTCCCTCTATATTATCGTTGTTGTCAATCAGATTATCCGGAAGTTTAAAGGTGCGATTGCCCGACCTATTATTGCCATCCCAAATATTTTGGGTACAACCGAGCACAAATACATGTGCAAATTCAGATCCTTTCGCACCATGAGCGGTTACTAAATTCACTCCATTTTCATTCGCGGTCACTTTATATAAAGGTAAAGGGAGGCGGTTGTTTTTCATTCGATCCAGCATATTTAACCATCCTTCTAAGGTTAGGTCCGGATTTCGGTGACAATGATCTTTTAAACTGTTGAAAAAGGCGTTCAGCGCCTGCAACCACCATGGTTTTTCCGGACTTTGCATAACAAAAGAAAGCACCCCGGCTCTTTGAATCAATTGTTCCAGAATTTGCTGTATAGTGGCATTAGCAGAAAATTTTATAAGACCCTCAAGCGTGTCGCTGACATTCCTGATGGAGTATCCGTTGGGTTGGTGAAATAAATCAGTTTGAGGTAAAGGAGCTTCCGCTATTTGTTTTCTCAGGGAATTTACTTTTGCCGGATCTGATGAGTCTCTTTTATTGGCAGCAATAGTTAGTTTAGCAATTTCCAGCGGATTCAATCTAAAGAATTCGCAGTGCAACAGGGTAAATAACAGGTCATCACCGGAATAGGGTTTATCTCTTTCTCTGCTGATCCAGGTTAGGATTAAGATTATATTTTGAATAAATGGCAATTGCAGCAGATCCACTTTTTTCTTTGCATTTACAGGGATTTGCCGGGCTTCAAGCATGGTGACGATGGGCTCTACCTGGATATGATTTCTATAAATAACTGCAATTTCATTTCCTTTTACGCCCTGCTTCAGTAAGTGTTCAATTTTTATGGTTATGTCAATAGCTTCCTGGGCCATATTAGCATATTCTACAATTAGCGGAGCCTCTGCACCCTGTTTCAGCAATGGATTGGCAGATATAAGCGATTGATCATTTTCTGTTTCTCTTCCTTTATTTTGTTTGATAAGTGCAAATGCGGCATTCAGGATCGGAGAAGTGGAACGGTAATTATGGGTAAGATTAATTTTAACTAATGTTTTGTCATATTTTCTTTCAAAGGCTCTGATGTTTTTAACGTTGGCATCCTGAAAAGAGAATATGCTTTGGTCGGCATCTCCCACAACAAAAAGATTGGGTACTTCCCAATAGCCTGTCAGGTATTGCAACAAGAGGTTTTGGGAACGACTGGTATCCTGAAATTCATCCACCAAAATGTAGAGGTATCGCTCCTGATAATCGAGCAAAAGGTTGTTATTGGTTTCAAAAGCCTTTAACACCCACAAAATCATATCATCAAAATTATACCTCCCCGCCTCCGCCATCATCTCATTATATTGGGGGTATAGATTGGCTGCCGCCTTCAATTCCTCCATTTTCAGATCTTCCTGTTTTATGGCTTCGGACTTTGGCTCTCCCGCTTTTTTACCTTTATAGGGTCGTTTATAGTAAAATCCTTCTTTATGTGGCAAACTATTGGTATATAGTTGAATCCGTTCGTTTAAATAAGCCGGGGTCCAGTATTGTTTTTTCATCAAACTGAATAGTGCTTTCAGCCTGTCTTTGTCATAATATGCGTCTCCCCGAAATCGTTTTAAGACGTTGCCTGCAGGAATTTCGTCAATCAGTTTATAAAAAAGATCAATTTCTTCCAGATCATCAATAGCGGAGAGGTTTTGCTTACCAAAATATGAAATGTTGTCCTGAATGACTTCATTGCAAAAGGAATGAAAAGTATGAATTTGAACTTTGTACGCGGTGCTCCCCATAATCCTTAACAACCGGTTGCGCATTTCTACTGCGCCATTATCAGTAAAAGTTAAACACAATATATTATTGGGATCGGTATCGGTTTGTTGCACAATATTCCCGATACGAAGTGCGAGAATCTGTGTTTTTCCTGTTCCCGGCCCGGCTTTTACTATTACAGGACCTTCAATGGCATCTACTGCACGATGTTGCTGTTCATTTAATCTGTTATATTCTTCCTGAAAAAGGAGGCGCTGTTTGTCTGTTAAGGGAGTCATTTTTCAAAATTAACCAATTGACAATAGGATTCTATGGATTTGCAGTCAACCCAGGATGTTTTTTTGATAAAAAAGTTTACAAAGACTAATCAGAAATATATACCCATTTTGGAGTATAGGAGAGATAATTCTTTTACAATAGTTTTGCAATGTTGTATTGAACACAGCCGTTGAACTAACTTAACAACACGATCCGATTCCATCGGATAGAAAGCGTTAAAATACAGATTTTTTATGTAAAGCCTACTTCATGCAAGAGTTCCGCATTCATTTTTTGCGGAATTTTTGCATTTTTAATTCAACAATTATCCTGGAATCCGGCTTATGTATTTTTCTATTTGTTTAATTTGATCCACTACCTGAGCAGTAGTTGGTTTTTGATCTTTGGCTCTGCGGAAATAGTCCTTAGCAGCACGAAATTCCCGTTTGGTAATAAAGATCTGACACATTTGCAGATAGGCAGCAGCCGTGTTTTCTTTATCCGGTAATCCTGCACGGATGGCTTTTCGGATATATTCTTCCGCCTGCCGGATATTGCTTTTTTGCATGGCAATAGTTCCTAATTGAAAATAAGCTGCGCCTTCTGTTTCTTTCATGGGTACACCCAGGCTCAGACTTTTTTTCATCAGTGTTTCCGCACCATCAAAATCCTGCCTAAACATAGCAAGATTAGATTTTAGAAAGTAATATACGCTACGAACGGGTTTAATTAGCAATTTGGGAAAACGGATGGAATCCAATACTTTCTGTGCGCCTTCAAGGTCGCCGTTTTCCATATATCCTTGTATTAGTCGCATGGGGCCAAACAAATAATGACTTACTATAGCTACCAGTGCAATGAAATACAAGGCAAATGCCGGCCAGAATCCTGAAGTGAAATTCACGGCTACTGCACCTGCAAGTGATAATAAGCCTAAGGGCAACCGGTATTTGATGATTAAGTTATAAAACTTCATACGCACATTTTAGGATGGCAAAGATAGGGTTTAAGAAGCAGTGGAGAAATTGGATTTAAATGGAGGGAAACTATTATTTTTGCAGCCCATTGTCATTGCAACATGATATCGGGTCCCGTAGTTCAATGGATAGAATAGAAGTTTCCTAAACTTTAGATACAAGTTCGATTCTTGTCGGGACTACTAAAATGGAATTTTCAAAAAAGGCCTGCTGGTCTAATTTTCTTCCACCA